>JADFPY010000361.1 GCA_022562085.1 candidate division KSB1 bacterium
TCGCAATCCACTTGTGATGGCTCAAACCATCGCGTCTCTTGACGAGTTGACCGGCGGACGGATGATTCTGTCGCCTGGAGCCTGCACGAACACGCATGCGCGTCGCTACGGGATCGAGCCTATCTCGCCGCCGCAGGTGCTTCGCGAGTGGGTAGAGGCCATGCGGCTCGTCATCAGCGGCAAAAACGCGTCATACCACGGCCAGGTCGTAAGTTTCGACGACGCCCAGCTTGGGTTCGAGCCCGTACGCGATCACATTCCCTTCTTGATCCCTGCCACAAGCACCACCGGTCTCCGTCTTGCTGGAAAGATCGGAGATGGTGTCATGCTCAACGCGGTCTGTTCGCCGGAATACTCCACGAACGCGCTCGCAATCGTTCGCGATTCTCTAGAGGAAGAAGGTCGGAGCTGGGACGACTTTATCGTCGCGCAAATAGTCAATTGCTCAATAGTCCAATCTACAGGCGATGAAAAATTTAAATATGATTTTCTAAAAGACAGCTCAAGTCGCCTTCCTCCATCGACTGACTTCAGCCCTAATGAATCTATTGAACATTTTCCTTTCTGTTTTAAAGCTTTTATCCCTTCTCTCCACTTTTCAACTGGGAAACTCTCCCGGATAAAAAGCTGACTTTCTGAGTCATCAGGTTCCAAATAACCATCATATTCAAGAAAAACCTGATTACCCTGGAAATAAAGACCCAGCCTACATGCCCCATGTTCATCACCAGCAACTTCAGCAATAGTCCTTTTCATTTTTATTTCCCTCCTTTTTTGGTAGAAGTTTGTAGAAGTTTAAAGTTGAATGTTTGACTGTTATGTTCATGGTAAAAGTTAAACAGCTTGCTATTCCATTAATTTTAATCAAAACTCATTTTCTATCTTTTATAACCTCCTTATTTTAAATTAACAAATTACCTTTTCGCTCAATTGGTCGTTTAATCTTGAATAAGCTAATATGTTAAAAAACCAATTTTGACAGCATATGAACTTAAAAATCGGGCAAGCATTTTCCGGCCACGATAAAGGCGAGACATCACCGTCCCAATCGGTATGTTAAGCGCTTCAGCGATCTCCTTATATTTGAACTCGCTTACATCGCATAACAGTACTACAATTCGATTATGCTCTGGCAATCTATTGAGCGCGGTTGTAATTTTATCATCAAACAGGTCATCATAATTTTCCATAGAGCCCAGAGTTTGGTTTTCAAAATCTTCCCAGGTTTTTTTAACTGAAAGAGTCGTGCAAGTTTTTTCGAAATTCACACGAGCAGGCTCACGTTTTTTATGATTGTAGTGAGTAATAAAATGATTGGTAAGGATGCGTGACATCCATGCATGAATATTCGTTCCGGGCTCAAATCGATGAAAGAAACGATATGCTCTCAAGTAAGTGTCTTGAACTAAATCTTCCGCATCTAGCGGATGTTTTGTCATTCTGAGAGCCGCGCCATAAATTTGGTTCTTAAAAGGGATAGCAAGTGCTTCAAAATTTTTATGTTTTTGTTGTAAATGAATGCGCTTGTCTTTTTTGAACGAAATTCTCACTCTGATGCGCTCCTGTTATTATTTCCCTATTTTTCCCTCTAATGCAGAATACTTTTCTGAAGCCTGTTCCCGCTTTGACGAAAGAAGTTCTCGCGCCGCCAACGATGCAACTCGGGTCGCATTGCTTGGGCTCATAATGGCTCACTCCACGTTGTGCGGCTGCCCTCATATAAATAAGGGACAGCCCTTACCACCAGTTATTTTGCCGTGACCTTTTGAAGGGCTTGCACCGCTTCTTCGGTGGTCCAAACCGTATTCGCGATGAAGCGGAAATTAACCAGCGCCGCCGCATAACCGTCGCCGTCAGGGATGACAGCGGCCGCCGTCGCGTCTTTAACGACAGCAACTTCAAAACCTCGTTCCAGCAGTTCACGCAAATGGGACTCGGTGCACAGATTTGCCGACATGCCGGCCAGGATAACTTTGTCGATACCGCGCTTGCGAAGCTGCAGCATGAGGTCGTTAAACCTACGGGAGGCATGAGGAGGGAGGAAGGTACTCTGTTTTAGTAATCAAATCTGTTGAAAAGAAATTCCTCCATTAACCCAACACATTCGCAGACAAACCAGCAGAATGCAGCATATTGCTTACAGAAGTTGGGCAATTCAACAAAAAAATCTTCTTTGTAAGCAGTTTTATCAGGACTTCCACGGCTTTGGGACACATGAATGTTACATAGCAAATTTCAAAAATAATCTCTCGTTCAGGAAGCTCCATTAAGCGACTTATTTCATTTTTCCAGTCCGGCACATTTTCATCCGAAATCTCGCCTTCAATTTTTATGATAACGGTTAAGTCATTTTCAAATATTCTTTCGATTCGGAACATATCAACCTGATGTTTAAATGTTACTATTACTTAACTTGCCAAAACCGTACCAAAACAAAAAAGCCACTCGGTTACTTTCCCAAGTGGCTTTATTAAAAGAAGTTAGATGACTTTAGCACCAGGAGCTTGACTAGAGGAGGTGCTCAAAATTTTGTCGGTATGCCGACACAGAGTCGGTAATCCGTCAAGGTTGCTGCATTTTAGAAATGCCTAGTTTTTTCATTCTATCTATCAAAGTCGTTCGTTTCATGCCCAACAATGTTGCAGCGCCATGAGGTCCGCCAACAACACCTGCGGTTTTTTCTAATGCTCTCTGGATATGCATGCGTTCTACTTCCTCAAGAGTGGAAATCTCTGCCTCTGTTGTGGGATGTTGAATGGATATTCCAATATGTTCCTGCTGCAGCAGTCGGCCTTCGCAAAGAATCATGGCCCGTTCGAGGATATTAGCCAATTCTCGAACATTTCCCGGCCAATCATAGCTCATGAGCTTTTCCTGCGCCTTGGGGCTTATATTTTGAATCCTTTTGCCCATTCTGTGGGAAAATTTTTTGATAAAGTAATTTATTAAAAGTGGGATATCGTCAATGCGCTCTCGCAGCGGGGGAATGTGAATCGGGAAAATATTCAATCGATAAAACAGATCGGTACGGAAAGCACCGTGCTTGACGTCCTCCTCTAAATTTCGATTGCTGGCCGCAATGACTCTGACATTTACTTTTTGGGTTTGTGTGCCGCCAACGCGCTCAAATTCCTGTTCCTGCAAAACACGCAGGAGTTTGGTTTGTGTTTCAAGCGGTAGCTCTCCGATTTCGTCCAGGAAGATGGTTCCGCCGTTAGCAAGCTCAAACCGGCCCTTCTTTTTGGTCGTGGCGCCGGTAAAAGCCCCTTTCTCATGACCGAATAGTTCGCTTTCGACCAAGCCGGCCGGTAAGGCAGTGCAATTTACTTTTACCATCACCTTATCTTTCCGATTGCTTAAATTATGAACGACCCGAGCTAGCAATTCTTTGCCCGCGCCCGTTTCACCTGTCAAAAGGACGGTCGAATCGGTGGTAGCTACCTTTTCAATGTTTTGAAACACTTTTTTCATGGCGGCAGAAGCACCTATCACTTCCCGAAAATTATACTCGGTTTTAATTTCCTCCTGCAGATAATCCTTCTCGAGCTGCAATTTGTTCAGTTCTGCTTCAGCCTGCTTGCGCTCATCAATATCTCGCAAAATAATTGTGTAGAGTTTCTGTCCAGACACCTCAACCTGCGAAATAGTGGCCTCGATGGGAAACTCTTCACCGTTAGCACGAATGGCGGTGAGTCCTTCCGGTGCCGACATATATTGCTTGGTAATTTTATGCTTACCAAAGTCTTGCAAATCACTTGTGAGTAAATTGCCGAAGCTCTTAGAGAGGAATCTATCAATCGGCTTACCTATTGCCTCAGCAGCGGGGCAGCGAAAAACCGTTTCGGCGGCTTCATTGAAAAGGACGATACACCTAGCGTCGTTTATGGCGATGATGGCATCCATGGCGGATTCTAATATATGAGATAGTCGCTTTTCGCTTTCCACCAACGCCGTCCTCGCCTGCTCGCTCTCCTCTATTTCCTTTCCTAATCTGTCAAGGGCCTTTTGCAGTTCTTCCGTCCGTTCCTCAACCCGTCTCTCTAACTCCTCCTTAGCTCGACGCAGTGCCTCCTCCGCCTGCTTGCGCTCGGTGATGTCTATATTGATACCAACCCAATTACTTATTTTTCCAGAGTCGTCTCGAACCGGTGTGCCAATAAATGTGACGGCTTTATAGGAACCTTCCTTGGTTTTGAATCTACATTCTCCTTCATAAGGCTCACCATGCTTGTATGCGCGTTCCCATTTTGCAAGCAAACCCGGGGTGTCTTCGGGGTGCACTGATTCTACCCACTTAGAACCCAGTGACTCTTTTAGGTCACGCCCCGTCCATTCTTGCCAGGCTTTGCTTAGAAATGTCGACTGACCTTCAGCATTTGTAAGCCAGATAACATGGGGAATTGATTCAATAAGCGTCCGATAAAGTGTCTCCTGAGATGCCAAGGCCGTCTGCGCCCGCCTACG
>JADFPY010000362.1 GCA_022562085.1 candidate division KSB1 bacterium
AAGAAAAACCCCTTTTGGGCTCATCAAAGACAGGGAGATGTTAAATGGCAATTCAAAATTTAAGTTATAACTCTTCAAAAAACCCGTACTTGCTTCAACAAGTAAATTCAGCCGGTCCGGAAAAACTCATATCGCTGCTTTATGATATTGGCTCAAAAAGCTGCCGCGCGAAAGACCGCCAAAAGGCAGCCAAAGTTTTAGTTGAGTTGATCGCAGCGTTAAATTTTGAATACAAGGAAATCGCTACCGGATTTTTTGACTTGTACCGCTATGCCTTGGATGAAGTTAATAAAGGCGGATTTGAAAACGCATTAAGGGTGTTTGAAGAGCTTAACGATGTTTGGAAGTCCGCAGTCATGAAAAACCCTTCAAATATGAATTAAAATCATGAATTATAAAATAGTGAACACGCTCACTACACCTGAGAATATTATGACTGACAACCCTGAAATGCTTATTTTAAAACTGTACGATTTGGGCATTCAAAAATGTCTCCAAAAGGACAGGGGTGGTGTGCAAAAAGTTCTGAAAGAACTCATTCGGTCTCTGAATTTTGAGTATAAAGATATGGCCGGATCTTTTTTTGAACTTTATGACTATGCGATGCGGTCCGCTGACGCGGAAAATTTTGATGAAGCCGCTAACATTTTAGAAGGCTTACGTTCTGCATGGGAAAAACTTGTTGCTAAGGACGGGATTTCAGTACCTGCTTTAACTTACGAGGGTTAGAAAATGGGCACAGACTTATTTATACAAGGCAACCCGGCGATTGAGCGGCTCATCGCGACAACTTTGCAGATCGAAGGCCAGCCGCGTTTTATTCTGGAAGATAGGAAAGCTCTATTAAATTCGAGAAATAAAGTTCTGTCGGATTTGGATTCAAAGCTTTCTGCTTTGAATAAACTTGCCAAGCGATTGACCGATAAACTTACCGATTATTTTGCAGCCAAAACTGTGGACTCGAGCGACTCCGACTTGTTTACGGCGACCGCAGAAACAAAAGCGCTTGCCGGAAGTCATGATATACTTGTCCAACGCCTGGCGAGCTCGGATACCCGGGTTTCCAAACAGTACACTTCAACCGGGACCGCTTTGACCTCTTTCTTCAGCACAAATGGTTCCCAGACTTTCAAAATCGAAGTCGCACATCCGACGACGGCCGACAGCAGCAACCGTGAAGAGATATCCGTCACTATTAATTCAAGCGGCGCCACAGATGACGATGTGCTCGATGACATCGCATTGGCCATAAACAACGCCATGAGCGCTGCCGTCACCGCAGACACCATTGATGCAGATGAAAAAGTTTTTGCTTCGGTGGTGCATGAAGAAAGCGGCAAGAGCAGATTAGTTTTCAAAACCGAGCAGTCCGGGTTTACCAACCGGATGGTTATGACCGACTCGGCGAATTCTTTATTGTCCACGTTAGAGATAAGTAACAGCGTTCAATCGTCCGGGACTTCGGGAGGTTACATCACCGATGTTGGCAGCAGCGCTTCGGACAGTCTTTTAAATTCGAAGCTGCTGATCGATGGACTAACTTTTTACCGGGACAGCAACACCATTAACGATATTCTCGATGGCGTAACGATGACCATAAAAGCTGTCACTCCAGCCACCGAAACTTTAAAAGTGTCAACAGATGTTGAGGCGGTAAAGAAAGAGATAGAAGAGTTTCTAACGGCTTACAACGATGTGATTACTTACATTAAGCAAAAACAAAAAGTAGATCCGGAAACGAATTTCCGGGGTGTGCTGGCGAGTGATTCAACTTATTCCTTCATGCGAAGTAAATTCAGAGGCTTCATGAGTGATCCGGTCGCAGGGGTATCTTCAGGAAATCCTGAACATTTATTTGAAATTGGCATTACGGCCGCCGCCGACGGCACCTTAAGTTTTACAGACAGCGAAAAATTTGAGAACGTTCTGGCCGCCGGTTCTGCGCCGGTTTCTGATTTGTTCAATTCCACGAATGGTGTGGCAAATCAATTGAAGACGTTTATGAAGGATTTTATTAAAGTCGGCGGTATCATTGATGACGGCAAGGAGAGCGTTGAAGATCGGATTAAAACTCTGGATGGCCGAATAAAGCGATTTGATAATCGATTGGCAAAACGGGAAGTTCAACTTAGAAAACAACTGGCCCAAATGCAGCAAATATCTATACTGTTAGGAGGTCAAGCGGCGGCGTTTTCCAGCCTGGCACAAACATTTAGATTCTAAGGAAACTTGATTTATTATGAATGTTGGATTTGAAAAAATGCATGGCAGCTTAATTGAGCTTCATTCGATTAGCAAAGAATTGAGTTCGTTATTGATAAAGGGAGAAGCCGCAGCTGTTTTTAAAAAAATGGATCAAAGGAACGCGATTCTTAGGGACTTGCAAGAAAATAGCGCAGGTGTCGATAATAAAAGTAAACAGAATATTGAAATAAAAACCATTGTAAATTCAATTATAGATATGGATAAAAAGAATATGGAGGTGATGCAAAAAAAACTAAATACCGTTGCCGATTCCATAACGGACTTGGAAAAGGAACAAAAAGCAATCAAGAACTCAAGGTCTGTGACAATGAAGGACCAAAAACAGTTAATTGATTTCTTATATTGAATTCTTATTTTAGTGAGGAAAAGCCATGAAAATCAATAATCTATATGGGGCGGATCCTCCAAAGAAACTGCAAAAGCAATCTGTAGAGGAAACCCGCCAAAAGAAAATTCAAAAAAAGGAATCTTCAGAAGCGTCTAAGGTTAATAGAGATCAGGTTCATATTTCCGAAGAAGCTAAGGAGCTCCAAAGGTCCATTGACGAAATTGGTAAATCCAAAGAGTTACTTGCAAAACTTCCGTCTTCGCGCGCGCATATAATCTACGAAGCGCTGGCAAAGATGAAGGCCGGACTGTATGCAAGCGACGAAATTGTTCAAGAGGCTGCTAGCAAGCTGATCAACAGCGGCGAGCTCGACAATTTGGATATTTAGGGATTTAATCCCGGCGGTCTGTTAATTACCGGCCCATTCTAAAAAATAACCAGTGACTCCAAGGGATAGCTATGCCAAATTCTACCTTCTTATCCTTCCAGCTATTTATATTTCCCCGTAAATTTGTTCTACTTTTGCATGTTATATTTGTATGACTTTTCAAACGAAAGGTTAAAGCTCAGTCATTTTTCTTTTAGATCCCAAGAGTCAAAAATCAGTTCCGAATACTTTAATTTTTAAAAATGGTAGGGAAAGTCGGAACGTATTTCTGCGATTCGAACCAGAGTTCTCTGACCACACTCTCAATTGAGGGCACTTAAGTTACACCTGTAACGGGTCAAAAATGATGTTGGGAGGAGTGAGAAAAGAGTTTGGTTGGATTTTAAACTTTACCGGCCCCGCGCAGTTTCTTTTTCAAGTTCACTCTTAACTTCTACAAGCTCTACATCCAGTCGATCAATTAACTCGACAGCGCCCTCGAGGGTTTCTGCTCTTCCGAGATGTTGAAGCTGTTTCGATAACTCGGTCATGTTTACGGCGCCAATGTTGCTGCTGGCGCCTTTGAGGATATGTGCGGTTTTCACAACTGTAGCGGTGTCTTTGGCTTGAATTGCGTACCGGATTGCTTTTAGATTCTCTTCGGAATTGTTCATGTAATCCTCAAGCAGTTCGATGAAGAAGTCGGGGTCGTCATCGTCTACCAACTCTTTTAATTCTTCTATTTTTTGGGGATCAATTCTGGGTTTTTCCATTTCTCTTCCTTGAGTTAACGATCAAAAACTTGCTACTCTATTTTATCGGAATTTCAGCTGTTTTCTTGAAAAAATCTTAGACTGCTGTAAGTTATTTATCCTTAATAAATTAGATTTTTGCATAAGTTTACTAAGAACAGTCGCTGAAAAAGGTCAGCACGGCTCGGAGGCAGAGTCGCCACCATTTAATTCTATTGACAGGTTTGTTTTGGAAAGAGTCCAAAGATAAATTCTTATTGACTCAGCTGCTTTTGATTTTCTTCGTCAACCACGGTAATTTTTTGGCCCCATTTATCGATTGCTTCTTTGAGCTTGGTTGCATTCACCGGCTTTGAAATGTAATCATCCATGCCGGCATCCAGGCACTTTTCCCGGTCGCCTTTCATTGCATTTGCGGTCATCGCAATAATCGGAATCCGCGAAATATCATTTTGCGCTCCTCGCTCTTCGCTCCCCGCTTTTCGAATAGCTGCCGTTGCTTCATAGCCGTCCATCTCCGGCATCTGGCAGTCCATGAAAATTATATCGTAAGGGATTGACTTGACCGCCACGACCGCTTCTTTGCCATTGGCCACACAATCCACCTTGCAGCCGAATTTCTGCAGCATTTTGCTGGCTACTTTTTGATTCACAATATTGTCTTCTGCCAGCAGAATTTTGAGGTTCAGTTTCCGGGCTTCGGCGATGGTGTGCCGGGTCACCAGTTTCTTCC
>JADFPY010000363.1 GCA_022562085.1 candidate division KSB1 bacterium
TGAAAGAAAAGAAATTTTAAGCTTTTACTATTCATGATTATTCTTAATGCAAATTAAAAAAAACTGCCGCAAAGTCAATTGAAAAATGAAACACAGAAGTGGACCTTTGCGGCTGATGATTTTGCGAATGTCATTATTTTATCAATACAAAAACCAGCACCTAGCCAAATAGCTTGGGATAATTTGCATGGTCGCGTTATCCCACCCGCGCGGGGAGACTGCCTCCAAAACAGTGCAAATAAGCGCTAAAACCGGTACCAGTATGAAATTCTGTTTGGCAGCTTGTAATTGAGGACTTAAGAAAATCCCGACACTGACTGCTAACAAGCAGGTGACGAGTATTGCTGCCGAACCCTCATAACTTCGTTTCGATTGAGCACCTAATAACGAAGGCACTTTGTAAGTATGTTTTCCAAATCGTGTTCCAAAAGGTTCGCCGACGGCATCACCCATGCCGGTGACCAGATAGCCTATAAGGGCGAGTGGACCGAATAAAATGTTGCTAATGATTCCGCCAATTAAGGTTGCGAAGTAGGGGAACAGTATATAATGGGTTCGATGCGGGGCATCTTTTTCTCTTGCGATGGCTTCGTAAAGCAAATGGCCTCTGCCTCGTACAATTGCATAAAAAATAACAATAGAAGTCATTGTCCCAAAAAGCAAGACTATCGGTAATCCCCAAACTAACTGCATAAAAGCGACTGTGGCAAAAATGAGAAAATGAAAAACTTTTCTAGTATAGCCTGTGTTTATTCCTTTTTTTGTTTTTAAATACCCGGCCAAGTACAGGCAGAAGTAAGCCCATATTAATGCAGTTGGACCTCCATAAATAATGGCTTTGCTGGAGGGAATATTCAGTTCAAAAAAGCTTATAAACTCGGCCATATGTAGAATATTGAAATTTTTTATCAGAAAATAAACATAATTCCTACCCGGTTTCCGAAAATGTAAGGATTCATGGATACTCTGTTTGACTGCTGCTTGTACCTGTTTACCAAGGCACTGCCGACCGAGTAACCGATGGCGCCTCCCACAATAACGTCGGCTCCCCAATGGTTGCGGCTGTCCATACGCTGCATCGCAACCGATATTGCCACAGTGTAGGCCGGAATCTTAATCCACCATTGGTCATATTGTTTAGCCAGGACAGTCATCATTGAGAAAGCACTGGTGGCATGGCCCGAGGGAAACGAACGGCGATCCCTTGCACCCCTGAACTTAAAAGGCTCAAACTTCGATGGCCCTTCACCCGTATAGGGCCGAGCTCTACCGAAAACTCTTTTTCCCAGTTGCGCAATCGCACCGGAAATTAGATATGACTCCACCATCAGGCGGGTGGTTTCCAAAAGCTTTTTGTCTTTAAAAATTAACCCGCCAGTAAGCATCGAAGCGGAGAGACCTGCAAGCACATATTTTGAAGATATTCTGTCGTAAACGTCACCAACCTTTGCCAAACCGATTCCGGGTTTGACGTAGAGATCGTCTCTTTCGATGAAATCATCATCTATGTTCTGATCTAGTATTGTCATAAAACCGGTGGTAACTCCGGTAAGTGCAAGAAGTTTCAGGCCGCTTCTTGAGCTTAGACGGGATGGAGCAGCGAAGATGTATAAAACATCACTACTCGCCTTTGAGGCCAAGGATTTGAAGGAACGCTGGTTTTGAGAAGCCTGCAGCCCTTGTGCATGCCCGGTAGTCTGCCATGAAGTGACGATAACAAACAAGATGACGGCACCTAATCGATTTCTGCTGATCAATGAATCCTCTTTTTTTTCAATGAATGTAGATTTTCATTTGTTTCAACTATTAATTTTGAACCTGAATTGTGGCTGAATTTCAATTCGAAAAAACCTACTCAGCCTTTAAAATATTCAGTACTCCGGAATCAGCATTCGCTTTTTTCAGGGCTCTGATATCATCATAGTCTGCATGGGCATGAGATTTAGTTGAGTTTGCATCTGAAAGAATGCCAATGCCAATTGCCACATCGGGTGAGTTGCCGCCAAAGGTCTTTTGATATGCTTCGAAGAGATTAAAAACGTAGGTTCGCCATTCGCCTAAATGATCTTTCCCCGACTCAGCTACCACCATCCAGGGTCTGCCAATGCCACTTCGCCTCATAGCCGAGCCGACAGGGTGTTTCGAACTCCAGACATATTTTACTGATTCCGGGATCAAGCCGAACTTTTTCCTATAAATAATATAAATACCGGCCGCGCTATCCACTCTTTCGTGAAACCGCTCATCACCACCTTCCGGTATCCGATGTCCCCTCCATCTAAATGAAATATAAGGATACTTCTTTAAATCCCACTTGATTTCTTTACCGAGAATTACGGATTCTCCGTCGTCGGTGGCTTCGAGATATTTGTTGCCATTTTCCGTTTCGATCCGGTAAGGTTTATTTTTATCGTTATCTTGCTTCTTCCAGGTCCAGCCAACCGGTAATTCTCCCAATGGACTACCTTCGAAGTCTTCAAGGGCTACGAAATGATACTCTCCAAGTTCACTGACGAGATACGGGAAAGAATATTTTTTTAAAATGTCATCACACACGCTGTAATAATAATGGAGTATGCTGATGTTACCAATTTTAAGATTGCTAATCTTCCAACTCCCTTTCGGACTTCTAAGCATATATATTTCGATAGAAATTTTATGATTGTTTCTGACAAAATCACAATTGAGCATCGCAAAGTTTTCTTTTATTTCTTTATTTTTAAAGGTCAGGGCAATTTTTCCATCGGTGACTTTCATCAGGGAGCTGTCACAAATTTTTTGCAGAATAGATGACTTTAAGGCTTCAACTAATTGATTTTGAGCATAAGAGTCAAGTTTAACCCAGGTTTTTTGTAAAATTTGGGGTCCAAGTCGCTCAAGATAAAATAGGCTGTCGATTATTTTCAAAAACTGTTCCTTTTGAGTTTCCTGCATTAGAGAATCATTATTAACGATTTCATTCCATTTTTGGGAATAAGATTCAATAGTTTCTTCAGGGCTTGAATCGTGTTCATAATTTATAGACCCAGCCAACAAAACTATCGGGAGAAGCACCAATCCGTAGAAAAATAATCGCAGCATTATCATGTCCTTAAACTAACCTTTTTTAGATGTATTATCAGTTTTAGGAAATGGCAATCGTCTGTCTTCCCCGCACCAGTATTTCATAATTGTCACGTTCTAAAACAGGAATTAAAAAACGTGCCTTTCCGCCTTGGCCAATATCGGTATCATCAATTGAAATAATATTCGTCCTGCTCAGCTTTGGTCTCGCTTTTTGATAGGCCAATAAATGCATTTCCGCATAATCGATACCTGGCTTTACATCCCAGGCATCGAGAAAAAGAAGGTCTATCGAGTGATTGAAATTCGCCAAAAACTCGATGGCATCCGCTGGAATAATTTTAACATTCTTGAATTTTCTGCAACTCCATCTGGCTACCATCACAGCTTTCCAGCTAGTATCGACTGAAATTACTTCGGCTCCCGAAGTACCCCAATGATAAGTTGAATGGCCGTCCGTACAACATCGGGGGTGAAGTTCGCTAATCGGGTGCCTGAGAAGCTTGCGCATGCAACCCAATTCAACGATTCTTTTACCCTCTATCGCCTTCTTGGCCGCAGAAAAATCTTTCGTCTCAATCAGCAGGCGCAATTGACCAACCCCGCCCACTTCTTCTTTGATTCGGTTCAAAGCTTTCACGCTTTCAAAACTATTCGGCAATAAAACAGACAGGTCACTTTGGAGAGTCAAGTTGGAAGTGTAAAACCCGCCGACTGCTGTGGCGACCACAGCCACAACAATAATTAGAATATAGTGTCGCAATATCAGATAAGATTTTTTTTGCATTTAATTCGGTGCTACAAAATTTGAACTC
Source organism: candidate division KSB1 bacterium (assembly GCA_022562085.1). Lineage (NCBI taxonomy): Bacteria > Pseudomonadati > Candidatus Zhuqueibacterota bacterium. The sequence goes on from JADFPY010000363.1 coordinate 3,879, forward strand.
TGTGAATCATTAGCTTGTTGATTCTATTTTTCAAACTTGCAATCAATTGCTTCTCTTCAGGTTCGTTTGCTCCCCAAAAGTAGATGATCGCATATATCAATATCATTCCAACAAAGATAGCTGCAGTCTCAAAAACCGTATCGATATTTAGCCAAACTTTGAGTAAATAAAACATTGTCCCGGTAAACACGGCAGTAGCAATTGGCCAGAATAAAGACAGACTGAAAGGCAACAACCCGAGTTTGTTATACACGTGATAAATTCGGGCAGTGATCACCACAGCAAAGGCAGTGAAAGTTCCAATAGCGGCGCCGACCAAACCAAGTTTCGGGATAAGAAAGGCGTTTAGCGTGACATTAACCACTAGGGCCATCAGGCCTAAAAGCAGCGGAAAGAGGGAGAAGAAGACGTAGTAGGCAACCCCGGCAGCCATCTGGGTGGCGTCGTCTTCGCCCAGCTCTCGCACGGTGTTCACCATCAAGGTGATGGGTTTGCTTTTAACAAACCCGCTATCGGCAAACCCATGCCACACCTCTCTGGC
>JADFPY010000364.1 GCA_022562085.1 candidate division KSB1 bacterium
AACACCGCTTCGGTATTTCCAACCGGCTCAGCTACCATCAAGTAGACCTAAAAAAGCCGCCTTGTTGTGCCGTGCCAATGAGGCGGCAATTATTTTATAAGTCTATGGATTTTTTGTTGAATATCTTTATATAGGATGCTATTTTAGCAAATTAATTTTCATATAAAAGGAAGTTTAAATGATGAAAATCGGAATTGGGAATTTAATTGTTTTGGTTTTTGCTCTAAGCTGCGTTGGCACAGATTTCATCACTGACCCTCCTGATGAAATGACCAGTATGGAAGTAACAGGTGATAGCCGCACCGGGATGTTTGTGCAAAAACCCGGATCCTCTTATAATGTGAGAGGTACAGCAACGCTCGAAAAGCAAGGAAACGGTAACTTGATGCTGAATTTTGGTAGTGATTTTTCATCTAGCAATGGCCCGGGGCTGGCAGTGTTCTTGTCTACCACAAGTGGGAGAAACTCAGGCAGCTTAAACCTTGGGAATTTACAGCGTACTTCGGGGAATCAGGATTACTCTGTATCGGGAAATGTTGAACTTGGCGATTTTGATTGGGTTATCATCCATTGTGTGCCATTTAATATCACGTTCGGCTTTGCTGAATTAAAATAAGTGAATAGGAGTTTCCCGTGAAAAAATGTATAGTTTATTTTTGTTTACTATTTTTATTTCTGTCCTCGGCTAATCAAGTGGGCGCAGGTGCATGGACACAAAAGCGCGGCAAGGGATTTTACAAACTATCTTTCAGGCTCATTCGCGCCGACCAATTCTATGAGCCGACCGGTAATAAAATTGATATTCCGACTTTAAGCGATTACACGACGACTTTTTATGGAGAATACGGGTTGACTGCTCGGCTGACTTTGGTGGCCAATGTGCCGATGTTTAAACGGGTCACCTTAAATAAGCAAGTCGGGAGCAACAGCGGATTTGTTTTTTTTGAGGGCGACTCAAAGTCCGGGGTTGCTGATTCGGAGGTTGGCGTACGGTTTGGTTTATTGCGAGGCGGCAGCTCGGTTTTAAGCGCTGAAATTTTGTTTGGACTGCCGATCGGAGATGACAGCCAAACCAATGGTCTCCTAACCGGCGATGGTGAGTTCAATCAACTCATCAAAGCACAGTTTGGGCATTCGTTCTATCCTAAACCGCTCTACTTCTCCGCTGAGTTTGGATTCAACAATCGAACGAAAGGGTATTCAGATGAATGGCATTATGCTGCTGAAATCGGCTATACATTTAGCAATAAATTCTTAGTTAGCTTTAAGCTTCGCGGCGTCGAATCTCGCAAAAACGGGAATGATACAGTTGTGGGCGGGATGGGCGGTTTATTTGCGAACAACCAGAGTTATCTCTCCTATGGCCCTGAAGTCAGTTACATAATAAATGAAACTTTTGGAATTTCAGCGGGAATCGAAAGCGCCACCCGAGCTGAAAACGTACTGTCTGCACCGGCATTTTCATTTGGAGTTTTTGTTAGGAGATAGCATGGTGTAACGCAAACGTCTCGTTTGCGCCTCAATCGAGTCGCTTGGGTTTTTAGATGTTATTGAATTTTTTTATTTGTAACGCAAACCTCCGGGTTTGCGAAGTTCTCAATCGAAGACGATTGAGTTACAAATTTTTTGATAGGAGATAAAAGTATGGCAGCGATTAAAATTCCAAAAGCCTGGGAAATCGCAGAACAAAATGCTACTCCCGAAGATGTTTACCTTAACCGGCGGCAATTTATCAAGAAATTGGGTTATTCAGGTTTGGGCGCCTGGGGCTTGGCCATGGGCTGCTTTAATAATTCCCCGGAAGCCGGCGCACAAGATACCAGCGGCGAAGTTCGCAGAAGCATCCCCAGGCCAAGTCCGCCGTATCCCGTGTCTGGAAATTCTAAATATACTGTCGATCGACCCATCACAACGGAAGAGATCGCTGCTTCTTATAACAATTTTTACGAGTTTACAACAGATAAAGGTAGAGTCTGGAGACTTGCAGAGAAGTTTGAAACGCGGCCATGGGAAATCGAGGTCACAGGGCACGTTCATAAAAAACGCACTTTTGATATCGATGATTTAATTAAACTCTTTCCTTTAGAAGAACGCGTTTACCGTTTTCGCTGTGTGGAAGCCTGGTCGATGACCGTGCCCTGGATCGGTTTCCCCTTCAAGAAGTTCATCGACGAAGTGCAACCAACTTCAAATGCGAAGTATGTTCGCATGGTTACTTTCTTGCGCCCCGAGCAAGCGATCGGCCAAAAAACTCAAAGTTGGTATCCCTGGCCGTATTACGAAGGCCTGACCATGGCAGAAGCGATGAACGAGCTGACGATGATGGTTACAGGAATCTACGGACATGCGCTGCCGACTCAGCACGGTGCCCCAATTAGATGTATTACGCCGTGGAAGTACGGTTATAAAAGTATAAAATCGATTGTGAAGATCGAGTTTGTCAGCGAGCAGCCAAAGACATTCTGGAATGATCTGGCGCCGAATGAATATGGCTTTTTCTCAAATGTCAACCCGAAAGTGCCGCATCCACGCTGGTCACAGGCAACCGAGCGGGTCATCGATACCGGCAAGCGAATCCCGACTTTGCCGTACAATGGATATGGGGAGTTTGTGGCAAATCTGTACAAGAGTTAGTTGCGAGTTCAAAAGGAAAACCCGAACCCGAAACCTGATCTTCCCCGTTGTTGTGGAGTCATTTTTCCTTATACCTTTTTTCCCTCCAAAAAGGATAAACAAACCGCCTAAGCACACCATCCGGGTAGGTTGTTTCCATATCTTTAAAGCCCAGCTTTTTGGGTTTTTCTTCGTCATCCGGCCAATAAACTGTTTTAAAAATCCAGTCCCAGACACTTAAGACGATGCCGAAGTTTTGGCCGCCTTTACCATGGAGTTCAACGTCGTGATGCCAGACATGCATTTTAGGTGAATTAATCACGTACTTAAAAGGACCCCAGTTAATCGGCAAATTCGCATGGTTGAGGTCTTGCATGAGTGTGCCAATTATGGCAATGATGAGAATGACAGTCCCGTCTATGCCAAGAATAACGAGCGGCAAATAGGAAAGCGTTTTATAGACAATGACTTCTGCCCAATGAAAGCGGAAATTTCCAATCCAATCCAACTCTTCGATGCTGTGGTGCAGCTTGTGAAATTCCCAAAGCCACGGAACGTTATGCAGCAAGCGGTGAATATTCCACTCGATAAAATCTTTTAAAATAAAAAATATGATGAACTGGGCCCAGAGTGGCGCGTCGGCCAGAAATGCTAAAGATTCGGGAACGGGCACGCCGAGTTGGTACAGGAAGGTATTAAAAAGATTCACAACATACCCGGTAAAGATCGCCATGAGGAGTCCGAGATAATGACCATTAAAAACAAGCCAAAGCACATCCTGCCGGAACCCCCTGCGAAAAACTTTCTGTTGTGGCCGCCAGGGAGCGATGCGTTCAAGTAGAAAGCAGAATAGAGAAATACCGGTTAACCAGAAATAGTATTGTGCGTAAATCGGCATGGTTTCGAACTCTATGTCTTTTTAAACTTCTAAGTGAGTTATGGTGAGAGGTGACGAATTCGTTTGATCCGTTCCTTTATTGTATTGGTTATATCTCCTTCAATTTTCCCACTAAATACTAAGACCCCATCTTTCAACTTTAAAGATTCTACATTAGATTCAGGTTTGAGAATTATTTTTTCTCCTTCTTCCTCCAATTGCATGATTTCTCCCGGTCTTGGCCCAAATTTTGTCTAATCGATTTTGGGATGAGACTCTACCGAATCTGTCTAATCTTGTTTGCATTTCCATTCCTTTTTTTGCCAAAGTAGTAATAAGATTGCCAAAAAACAAATCAGTTATTTAAAAGAATTAAGTGTCCCATTTTTTGATTCAGAATTGTTTGGGCCGCCATGATGCAATGCGTTCAAGCAGAAAACATAAAAGGGAAATTCTTGTTAGCAAGAAATATATTGGGCTTAGATTGGCATGGATTAACCTGCATTATTCTGAAATTCTGATGAGGTATGTTCGTAGTACAGCCTTTAGGCTGCCATGAGCACGCTAAAGCGTGAACTACAAACTATGTCATCTCTACTTTTGACAGGTTGCTATTGTTGTTTTGTACCTAAAATGCAGGTCATGAATAATGCAGGTTAATGGCCTATTTTAAGTTTCCAGTTGAATCTAAACTTATTTCGAAGATTTTCAAGTAAATTAGGATTTTTGGAGAATGGGGAAAAGTAAACCAATAAGCGATCTTCACACTAAACCTTTCTGCGATTAATCAGGTCAAAGATAGAAAAGGAGAATCCAAATGAAAAAATCGACAAAACTAGGCGCAGGTTGGTTAGTTACCCTTCTTTTCGTTTCAGCATTATTAGTGACGAGTTCATCTGCTTTCCAGAAAAATGAGTTTGAGGCAAC
>JADFPY010000365.1 GCA_022562085.1 candidate division KSB1 bacterium
GCTTTGACTTCCTCTTTCTGATCCGGCTGAATGTCGAATAAAATCAGGTTCGGTCGATCCTGGCCGGCGGCAAACGTTACTTTTTCAAGTAACAAATTGTGTGACAAATAGAGCGTCGTAATCAGGTAAGTCCCCAAACCGATGGACAACATCAGCACCAGCGTTTGATTGTTTGGCCGGTAGAGATTAGCCAACCCCTGCCGCCAGACATAGGGCCACGATTTGGGAATGAACTTTCTGAACAGCACGTTAATTAACTTAGCAACTCCGGCAAGTACGCCAAAAGCAACCGCAATCGCTGCCGTAAAAATTCCGCCGAGCAGGGGGTCCTGGGTTTGTAAGATCGCAAATCCGCCGATCGCTAAAAAGATGATAAGGGCAACCAGCCATCTGAGCTTGTCTTTTGAGGTTGTGGTGTTTTCAAATGATGCCCGTAATGCCAGCAGCGGCGAAACCTTGCGAATGGAGAGCAGAGGAAGCAGGGCAAATAGCAAAGATAGTACAAGTCCAATCGACATGCCCTGCAAAACTGCCGGCCATGAAACAGCATATCCAACTTCGACCGGCAAAAAATCGCTTAAAACATTTGGCAGGAAAAATTGAATACCCATCCCCAGAATGGCGCCCAAGAACGATCCCAGGAGCGCCATGACCCCGACCTGGATAAGATAAATCAGAAAGGCCTCTTTTGAGCCGGCGCCGAGGCAGCGCAGAATGGAAACATTTTCGAGCTTCTGCCGGGTGTAAACGTGCACCGCACTGCCGACACCGATGCTTCCCAAAATCAACGCCACAAACCCCACCAGGCCCAGAAAACGGTACAAGTTTCCTATGACTTCGTCCATGTCTTCTAGGCGCTCCTTAACGGTATCGATGCGCAGCCGGAATTTGTTTCTTTGCCCTTCGATGGCTTGCACCAGCGCTTCCACGTCGCGGTCGTCGTCAAACTTAAAATAAACCCGGTAGCGCACTAAACTGCCGCGCTGAATCAGATTTGTTTCCTCCAGATAATCAGGCGGTATAAAAACCCGCGGATTAAAGGTGCTGGCGATAGCAGGATTGTTTGGCGTTTTGGTGATGCGGGCGGCAATGTTAAATGTCGTGGCGCCAATCTTAATGGAATCTCCCGGAGTGGCGTGGTACTGTAACATGAGAACGTTATCAACCAGAGCGTTCGGGCCGGCTTTGTAATTGTTGACGGCAGCTTTGGGGTCGGTAGCGATTTCTCCATAAAAAGGAAAGTCGCCTTTTAAAGACCGGACCTGAACCAAGCGCGACTCTTGCGATTTGGGGAAATAAGCCATGGAAATAAACAGCCATTCCCGGGCCTGTTCGCCGCCGATGGAATCTATAAATGCTTCGATTTCAGGTGTGAACGGCTGTAAGCTGGAGAACATCAAATCTGCGCCCAGCAAAGTTTTAGCCTGGTCGTCCATAGCTTTTTCCAAAGTCTGGCCAAAAGAACCGATTGAGACCAGGGCGGCGATGCCCATAACGATCGAGGTCATAAACAAAAACAGCCGCTTGCGGTGGGTGCGGCTGTCGCGCCAGGCCATTTTCCACAGCCAGGGATTGAAGACGCCTCGTTTTGAAGTCGGTCGATTCATTTTAAAACCGCTTTCACAATTAGAGAAATGAGGTCGAGTCCAGCTGCCAGGCCTTTGTTTTCCGGATCCATCTCCGGATCATAGGCGGTAACTGACGCGCCTGAGATCGGAAATTTCGCAGCGATGCTCTCAATAATTTCTTGCATTTGCTCAGGACTGAGGCCTTCTGGGGGTTGATAAGAATTCACCGGTGCAAAATCAGGATTGAGCACATCCATGTCAATATGAAGATAAACGCCTTCGACACTTCCGGACAATTTATCCAAAATCGGATTTAGCGTTTCGACCGTACCGCTATCTTGGATCTGCTCATAACGAGCAAGTTTTATTTGAGAGTCTTTTAATCTAAGTTCCTCGGCTGCATCCAAATCGCGGCTGCCAACCATAGCGACGCGGTTCTCAGCCAACGGTCGAAAGCCCGGAATTGCTTGCGCCAGCGATTTCCAGCAATGACCGACAATTATCGACAGCGCCATGCCATCCAAAAATCCGGAAGTCGTGGTTTCCGGAGTGTTAAAGTCGCCGTGGGCGTCAAACCAGATCAAAGCAAGATTTCTCGATTCAAATCCCGCCAGAGCCCCAACCGTGCTGCTGCAGTTTCCGGAAAGGATGAGCGGAAATTGATCGTGCGCTAATGCGAGTTTCACTTGATTTGAAATTTCTCGCTGCAACTCGAAAGTTGTGCCAACTTCCGTTGGAAAGCTGCCCTTGCTTTCTGCAATTATATCCGTAACCGACTCATCTATTTCTTGCAATCTGTCAACCAAGCCGTTTGCTATAAAATGAGAGGGTCCACGCCCCATTCGTTGATCACGAATACCGGAGTCATAGGGGACTTGTATGATTCGAATGCTCATTTTTTCCAAAAAAGACGTTAACTTTTATCAATTCATCACCGGTATTTATGAATCTCCTCGATGGGATAAAATGTGCCTCGCCAGGAGATACCCCCTTGTGAAATAGTCATAACCGTCGAGCGTAAGAGAATATAAATGTGTAGAATAACCGCCAGCGGAGAAGCCAGAGCTGAACGCAGCGGCAGTTGCATATATCTGGCGGCGGCTATTTGCAGCAAGGTGTTGAGAACGACAATGAAGCCATTTAGAAACAGCAGGCTGCCACTGGTCAAAAACAAGGCCAGGAGCGGCCAGAGATTAAGCATCAGATAGTACATGATAGCACCGCTGATTTTGATGACGCTGAAATCCAAAACTGCGAAAGAGTTCTTGGTTAAGCCATCGATCATTTCACGGGCCCCTGAATACCATTCGAGAAAAATCATGTCCGCGCCACCAAGGAAGTCCTGGCGAAATCCATGCTTTTTTATTAATTGGCCCAGCTTCAAGTCATCAGCCACGCACATCGGGATCGCTTGCATTGAACCAATCTGCTGATAAACCTGCCGCCTCATCAGGCTAAAAGCGCCGCCGCCCACAAACCGTTTGCTGCCGGGATTTTTTGCTTTCCACGGTTTGAAAAAAAGCATAAAGTTGATTACAAAAATGACCAGCATGGCATTTGTTATGGCATTGGTTTTAGCGATTTGGGGACCGACGACAAGGTGATCAAAATTCTGATTTTGTAAATAAAATACGGCCCTTTTTAAAGCTGTTTTATTCATGACGATATCTGCATCAGAAAAAAGTAAAAATTCGCCGGTGGCTTGCTCAGCGCCAAAAAACAGGGCGTAATTTTTTCCCAGCCAACCGGATGGAAGTTGGGACAAATGAAAGACCCGCAAATTCGGGTAGGTTTTTGCCAACTTATCTAAGATTTCGCCAGTGGCATCGGTCGAGCGGTCATTGACGGCAATGACCTCGAGATTTCGATACTCCTGATTCAAAACCGAAGTCAGGGCAATTTTGAGCTTTTGCTCTTCATTGCGGGCCGGGATTACCACCGAGAGCGTGGGCTCGACGAATTCCCCGCCTGGTAAGATATTTTTTAAAGGAAAAATTTTTCTTTTACCTATCGCCAACTCAACGACTCCGAAAATCAAAATGCCCAGGGTTAAAAAGGCCAGGAAATGCAGCGCGCTCATAAAATCACCCAATCTCTGATGGATTTATTACGGTCGGTCTGCTTTGCGCAGGAGATTGATCTTTATTCAAAGAATCCAGAACGATCGATCCTGCATGTAATTTGACGATTCGTTTTGCCTTGCGGGCCAGTTCGCTATTATGTGTCACCATGACCAGCGTGGTGCCGGCTGCTCGATTTAGCTCAAACAGGAGCTCGATCACCCGTTCGCTGGTTTCGGCATCCAGGTTGCCGGTCGGTTCATCAGCAAACAAAACCTTTGGACGGTTGATGAATGCCCGCGCCAATGCCACCCGCTGCTGTTCACCGCCGGAGAGCTGCACCGGGTAGTGTTTTGAGCGATCGCCAAGACCCACTTGCTCGAGCAGTTCGTCTGCTTTTTTTTGAACATGATTTTCACCACGCAGCTCAAGCGGCACCATAACATTTTCGATCGCAGTCAGAGTTGAAATGAGCTGAAAATTTTGAAAGACAAAACCGATGGTTTCGTTGCGGACTTTGGCGCGCTCATCTTCGTTCAGATTGTTTAATTGAACTCCGTTTAGCACAACTGAGCCTGTTGTTGGTAAATCGAGTCCGGCACACAGGCCGAGCAGGGTGGTTTTACCGCTGCCCGAGGGTCCGACAATGGCGCAAGAAGTTCCTTCTTCGATCTCGAGAGAAATGTCTTTTAACACAGTCAGGGTTTTGCTGCCGCTTTTGTAAGTTTTTGATAAATCGTGAACTGCAAGAATTGTGTTCATAGGC
>JADFPY010000366.1 GCA_022562085.1 candidate division KSB1 bacterium
TTTGTAAGTTAAAAAAGTAAAATTTAAACTCCATTTATTAAATCCGTGCTTTATCCGTGCGAATCCGTGGCTATATTATTTTTTATTTAAACCCCGTGGAGCTTCGGCAATCCATGTGTATTTATCTTGGTTACCAAAACTTTGCTAAAAAAACACAATGTTGCAGATTTGTAGTACAAAGAACTCAGAGATTTTAATTTATTTTTATAATGATTCCGTCTTTCAGAAAGAGCATTTAATTCTTCCATGTCGGCCATCTCTTATCATTTATTTAATTGCTTTTCTCTGTGAGTTCTGTGCTCCTCAGTGTTCTCTGTGTCCTATTTTGCAGATGTCTAAAAACAGTATTTAGAAGCTAAGTGGAATTAAAACGCGTTAAAATTAAGCAGAAAAGAGAAGAATAACAAGCGGAAAATGCGAGTTCACTGTGAGTTAGTTATTTTCGGAAGTGGGTGGGCGGCGCAAATTGTGTGGAAACGTTGGCCCGGGTGGAGGCGGGATGCTATCTCGATCTTCAGTTACGCGACGAGGCAGCTCGAGCTTCAGACTCTCCTCGCCTTTGGTCATCGCCCAATGATGGTTATTTGGTTATAATAAAAAACTCTTTGGGTATTTTCAAGGTAATTAACCAAAAAAATAAATTTGACTACACTTTATTTTTTTCTTTTTAAGATAAACAAATACCCCCGGAGTTCGAAAATCCGGGGGCACATTTTAGGCAACGTCTTGGCAGCTTATTCTGTCACTTCAATTTTAATGGCCTTTTTCTGTCTATTGAGAAAAAATTGATAGACCACACTCAGCCACAAAAAGAAGAAAATCATAAGCGCCAGTGGTTTAAATAAAAACCAAAATACAATGAACAAGCCCAGGAGTACAAAAGGCGTCATCATAGATTGCAACGCTTGCTTAATTCTTGATTCGTGCTTTTCGTAAAAACCCACCAAACCTGAAAAACCGGCTTTGAATCTTTGCAGGAGTTTTTGCAAGTCTTTCCTCTTAAGATAAAACACCCAGACTATCAAAGCGTAAATCAGCCATTTAACGAAGCTTATCACCCAGGCTTGGGTATAGACTACACTCATGGTAAGCGGGTCTTCGTCCGTAATGATGGTTTTTGCGAACCGGTAAACCTGGCCGCCGGTGGGTATTTGTATTTGGATGGGCAACACACCGGTGGCGACTTTATCTTTGGATAGCGGCATTGTTGCCGTTTGACTTTGCTTGAGTCCCTCCAAACGGCGCCCGAATTCGAGTTCGGCCCCAACCTGGCTGGCCATCTGCTCTTCCGGTATCGACTGGTTTCTAAATTGGCTGCGATAGTCGTCTCTTTTGTATGCCTTCTTTAACTCCTCATTGTAATGTTCCTTTGAAGTGGGCATTGATGCGATCTCGTCAGCTAATTGTCTCATGGTGCTTTCATCATACTCCCTTTTGACGCTTGAAAAAAGATTCAAGCCACGAATGATCTCTTCTTTCTCCAAAGTGCTGGTGAAATAGATGTAAGAATAATCGTTCGGAAGATAAACCGACCAGATCAACTGACTAACCAACACATCGACTTTTGGAAGACTCGATTTTCGCAAACTTAATGGAGAAAAACTTTCATCCACCATGCAGTAGAGCACTTCAACGGGAAAAGTATCGAGACGATTATTTTGGGTGCGGGAACGGATGAGTGGCACCAGAAGTTTGCCCCCGTCATTGAGAGAGCACTCAACGGGCTGATTCCCGACGAACACACTCCAGACTTGCGCGTTTTCCGGCAACTGAATTTCAAGAAACTGTTTGGCGCTGTTTCTAACCTGGTAGACCAGACGGTGAACGATTTTACCATCTTCGGTAAAAAGCGTAACAACATTTGCAGAATTTATGGTGGCAACCGGTACCGCTATTTTGTCGTGCTTTTGAATATTCAAAGCCAGATCATACGGGTGCTTCAAATACTTAAACCCGAGAATGAGGGGCTTAACCGATTTATTATAAAGTGCGGCGGGTAGTTTCTGTACCGGAACTCTTTCAAGTCCTTCGCTGTCGGTCACTTTTACTTCAGCGCTGGTGTTCAGCTCAATACCGATAAAGCCAATTTCACGAATCGTGTCGAGGACCTGCAGTCCTGAAAAGGCGTTTACAGAGCCTTCTGCAGACAGCGGCATTTCTGCTGAGACATTGATTGTGGCGCCGCCTTTTTTAGCGTAAGTAAAAGGCACGAGCAGAATACGCTGATCGTTCTGCACAACTTCCTGCCATTCTCCAACACCTTCGCCAAAAACCCTGAGGATATTCACGCCCTGGGGAATCTCAAACCGAACCCGATCCATTTCGCTGTGAAGAATGTTGAGCTGGACAGTTGAATTTATTTTCCAAACATCATCTTCGATGGAAATGAGATGATGGAGTTCGCTGTAAAGTTTGGGCGGCAGTTTTTCTGTGGGCGCGGCCTGTTTTCGCCAGCGGACGCTAATCGACCGTCCCGGTGCGATAATCGCTGATATGTTGCTCGTACCATTGCTTTCGCTTGTCACCACTTGCTGGGCCTGCGGGATTTCAACATCGATATTTTTTAGCGGAATGGAAAGATTGAACAGCGTAATCGGTGTCTGCTGAATCATGAGGTCAAGTTTGTGCGGTCCCTTTTCAAATGATGACTTTAAGGAAAATGAAGCGATCACGATATTCTCACCCGGTTTCGTTAAAATGACATTGTGATAGCCATTCTCCCTGACCACCAGCGCCTGGTTTCCGGCAATCCGAACGTCTTCCAGGGCGATGTTTTGTGGAAGAATCGGCACTTTCAAATAGACGCCTTTTTTCATGACGTGCACATGAAAGGTTCCGGTAAAGGAGGTATTATTCTTTTTCATTTTGCCGGAGTAAGTGGCCTTGGTAATCAAATAATCAAATGGGGGCTGGGTACCTGTGACAGTTGGCGGCTTCATTTGGTCGACGAGTTTTTTGAATTCAGCCCGGCTTAAAACAACGTCGCCATTTTTTAAAATGTGCTGCGGCGCTGTGATTGCGCCGGTCTGGACCAGCAGCTTTTCAAAAGTCTCCAGGGGCAGGACAACTTCATCCTGACGAAGCTGCAGTAACTTTTTGAACTCATCCCACGGCACAGTCAATTGACCTTTGCCGTCCGGATTTTCTTGCGCGAATGTTGGGGGTAACGCTCCGGCGATTAACAAAAAAATGATTGCGAAAAAGCTGATTAAAATATTTTTGTTCATGGTGTTGCTCCTTTGATGTTGTTCAGTTTAAAATTGATTTGTAAGAGTTAATATCGGCAAGGAGCAAAAGGTAAATGAGAAATAAATCAGAGAGGGGTTCGAGCTACATGTCATTCCTGCGAAGAAGGCTGTTGCAAAAAAACGCGGAATCCCCGAAAAATAGTGCGAAGGCGTCCCCGCCGAGCCTCCAGCGGCCCTCGGCGGGGCATGTCCTGAGCTTGTCGAATGGACGCCTTCGGGCAATAAACCTGAAAACTGCAACCCATGGCAAGCGGGAACCTATTGCCACCGCAGGGCCTAAATAAAAAAGGCGAAAGCTTTGAAGCCTTCGCCTTTCGTCGGACTACTATTTTAGCAACATGAGTTTCTTCGTTTTCAGAAATCCTTCTGCATGAATCCGGTAGAAATAAATTCCGCTTGCCAAATCCTGGGCATCAAAGTTTATTTTGTGCACGCCGGATTCAAGCTCGGCGTCAACCAGGGTCGCAATTTCGCGGCCCAAAATATCGAACAGTTTGAGAGTGACACTCGACCGTTTCGGCAGGGCAAATTCGATGGTCGTGGTCGGGTTAAATGGATTCGGATAGTTCTGCTGCAGCTGGAACTCCTTAGGCACATTCAAGCTGCTCTGCTCAAGCTCCACGTTGAGCTCCCGACTCGCCAGGTACCAGAAACCGACCCCATTAGACTCGGACGACATGAACGGCTGACCCAGCGTGCCGACGATTCGATACTCGCCGTCACTGAACTCCTCACCGCCTGCGCTCAGGACACTTTTTCGCAGCACAATTGGCGTGTTGTGCGGTTTTTCCTGGGCAAAACCGGCGCTAAAAAAGCACAATACCAAAATTATTTTTAATGGTGTCATAGTGATTCTCCTTAGTGAACCAAACGATACCATCGCTTTGAGCGATGGTATCGATATTTTCGATTTACGCTCATTCACTTCCCTCAACCACTAAAGCAGTTTCATTCGTGCTACTTTTCTTCTCACTTTCTTTTTTCGCGGTCAATATTTCCATCTTCTGCAAAGCCGCCTCTATTTTGGCCATCCTCGATTTCATGCCATCGAATTCGGCTAATTGGGTTTTCATCCGCTGCAGTTCTGCATTCTGTGCTGCGATGATTTTTTGCTGGTCTTTAATGGCATTAATCA
>JADFPY010000367.1 GCA_022562085.1 candidate division KSB1 bacterium
GCCGGTTGCAGAAAGCAGGCATTGAGCAATCGAAAACAGGCACTTCTGTTCAGTACGCTCCGTTGCGCGTCCCCAACAAGCGGATTGAGCTTATAGGGGCGCAACCTAATTGCAGGATGAAGCTCAGAGTTAGCCCCTAAAGCTCATCCGCCGGCACGTTAGGAGGAGGAACCAATGAGGCGATTTTTTTTTCTTCTCGCAGCTAATCTGTTCTTTGCTGCGAGCCTTTTCGCACAGGGTTTAGCCCACCGTCCCATGACCGTCGACGATGCCCTGAGCATGATCCGTATCGCAGACGTGCTCATGTCCGCGGACGGCGAATGGGTTTTCTTCTCCAAGTCGGGGCTCGAGTGGGATGAGAACAAGAGGAAGAAGAAATATTACATGATTCCCGCCGGAGGCGGGGAGGCCATTCAGTTCATTGGGGACGCGGGTGGCGAATCGTTCCAGTTCTCCCCAGACGGCAAGTATCTGTCTTTTCTTAGACCTGTCGATGACAACGATCAGGTCTTTTGGATGAGAACCGCCGGCGGCGAGGCCACGAAACTCACCGATCACAAAGACGGCGTCGAGTCTTACAAATGGTCTACGGATGGGCGTGGGATAGTCTTCACCGCCAACGAGGCGTTGAGCGAGGAAAGGCAAAAGGAGCACGATAAGGGGGCGGATGCGTACTACGTCCGTGAGGGTCCGCATGGCCGAGAGGAAGGAAGCTGGCGCAACCTCTGGGCGTTCGACCTTTCTTCCATGCACGAGACCCGTCTTACTGACGAAGAGCTCGTCATCAGTAGGTTCGACGTCTCCCCGGACGGAGAGCGTGTAGTCTTCGCCGCGGCGCGGCAGCGGCTTTCGAACTATTTCTACTGGTCCGAGCTCTATCTGGTCGACAGGCTCGAGAAGAAGGTTGTCCGGCTCACAAACAACAACGCCGGCGAGAACGCCGTTCTCTGGTCACCGAACGGGAAAAGCATTGCATACCATGCACCATCCGACGGCGACCACGATCTGACGAACGGGTTTCTCTGGGTGCTGAACCCGGACACGCGTAAGAAGAGAAAATTTGAAGGACAGAATCAGGGAAGGATCTCGAGCCTTAGCTGGTCAGCGGACAGCAAGAGCCTTCTATTCAACGAGACACGCCGCACGAACAGCAATCTCCATCGTATCGACATCGCTACCGGGCGAGTCACCGACTTGACGAGCGTCAGCGGTACGCTCCGTGCCCTCGCCTTCTCCAAAGACCGAACGAGAATGGTCTACTCGTTCAGCGACTTCAACACTCCGACCGATCTGTATTCCTCGTCGGTGGATGAGCTGAATCCGGTTCGCCTGACGCACGCGAATCCCTGGATCGAGGAAGAGATCCTCATGGCGAAGGCGGAGATAGTCCGCTGGAAGAGCAAGGATGGGACGGAGATAGGAGGGGTGTTCTATTTACCCGGAGATTACCAGGAAGGGACGAAGGTTCCCTTGATGCTTCACATCCACGGCGGCCCGCCGGGCCATTACGCCAACCGGTTCCAACCTAGCTTCCACATTTACGCTGGTCTGGGATACGCGTCGCTGGGGCCGAACATCCGAGGTAGCGACAGCTATGGCGATGATCTTCTGACCGCACTGATGGGCGACGTAGGTGGCGGCGAGTACGAGGACCTAATGACCGGCGTCGACTATGTGATTGCAGAACGCGACGTAGATCCCGAGCGGCTAGCGCTGCGCGGTTGGAGTTGGGGCGGAATCCTCGGCAGCTGGGTCATCACACAGACAGACCGCTTCGAGGCCGCTTCCCTAGGGGCCATGGTCGGAAGTTGGACCGCGGAGTCGGGCCCCGGACTCAGCTACGATCTCAGGATTCATTACATCGGTGGAGCCCACTGGATAAACCCGGAGGAGTGGCGGAGGGTTTCGTCACTCTGGTACGTCAAGAACGTCACAACCCCCACCATACTGCTCCACGGGGACCGCGATCTGGTCAGTACCGCCAATCAGTCCATCATGTTCTTTACAGCGCTTAAAGACATCGGCAAGGCACCGGTGCGCTACGTGAGATTTCCACGCGAGCCCCATGGTTTCCGTGAGCCAAGACACCAGCGCACGCGTGACATCGAAGAGATCAGGTGGATGCAGAAGTATGTCATGGGCATCGACTGGAAGCCTTGGGAGCGTCAGTAATCTAGCCCCCCGCGTAGTCTTCACGCAACGGGTGTCCTGTGCCCATACTTTCTGTTACTAACACGCACTTTTGACTCTGGCGGCAAATCACAAATTAAGCTTGTAAGGTTAGAGCGATACAGTGCAAAATTAATCGTTTTGGTTTGTGAAAGCCCAATGCGTCATATTCGTTTGATCTTATTTTTACACAATCATCAGGTTGGATTTACTCATCTGGTTAGTTTTAAACACACCATGTAATGAGGATCATATGTAGAAGTGATGCCCGGTAAATCTATGAACAAAAAGGGGATACTTAGCTCGCCATCGAGAACTATCAAAAATTCCTCAACCTTTGGAAAGACGCAGATGCCGATTTGCCGGATGATCGATGCGAAAGCGCGGTTGGCAAAACTTAGGACAGTGTCGATAAATTGATTGATTTTAGTATAGCAACGGCTGCAGCGGATGCTGACCCGGGGCAAAATTCTGGCTTAGGAGCATCTTGGTTATTTTGGAGCGAATCAAACTCAGTAGTCACAAACCGCACCGCTGAGCCAAATAGGCAAATTGGGGTAAATTTGGTAAACCTAATTTAGAGGTTATTATGAGAACAAAACTTTTACCTCTTTTCTTCACTTTAGTATTCTTTAACTTTCTCCTTTCTCAAGAAAACGACTTATACCGATTATCCCACAAAGTTGAACCAATTTACCAATTTATCCACCTGAATCTCGACCCTGATAAAGATGTTTATTCTGGTACAACCAAGATTGAGCTGGAAATCGCAGCACCGTTATCTAGTTTTCGTCTACATGGTAAAAATTTTGAAATTGCTAAAATGTCATTAATTCAAAATTACAAGAGAATTACCTGCAATTTTGAGTTCCAGGAATTTGGTTTACTAAAAATAACACCACGTGAAGCGTTAACTCCCGGCAAATACAAAATTGAATTTGAATTTAACGGATCTTTCAGTAAGAAAGGGGAAGGCATTGTCAAATTTACCAAAGACAGCCTGAATTACATTTACACTCAAATGCAAGATATCTATGCACGCCAGTTTTTTCCTTGTTTTGATGAACCAGGGAAAAAAGCAGAGTTTTTGGTTTCAATGTTTGTCAATAAAAATTTAGAAACAATATCAAATATGCCAATTACCTCTGAAGAAATTAAAGGAAACAAAAAGTTGGTTAAATTTGAAAGAACCCCCTTAATGTCCACATATTTACTTTACATGGGTGTGGGTGAGTTTGAATATCTTGAAAGTGATTATGAAAATAGGACTAAAATTAGAATAGTAACAACTCCTGGAAAAAAATCTCAAGGAAAATTTGCACTAGATATAACTAAGAAGGTTTTGAAATATTTTGAAGATTATACTGGAATTAATTATCCTTTACCTAAGTTAGATATGATTGCTATTCCTGATTTTGCTGTAGGGGCAATGGAGAATTGGGGAGCGATTACATTTAGAGAAATTTTATTGCTCTCTACTAAAAATACTTCGTTTAGAGTTAAAAGAGATATAGCGATGGTGGTTGCACATGAGCTTTGGCATCAGTGGTCGGGAAATTTAGTTACAATGAAATGGTGGAATGATTTATGGTTGAATGAGAGTTTTGCAAATTATATGGGGTATAAGGCATTGGATCATTATTTTCCTGAATGGAATATATGGGAATATCATCTTGAATCTGAAACATTGGGTGCTTTAAGTATAGACTCATTAAAAACAACCCACCCAATTTCAGTAGATGTAAAAAGTGCAAATGAAATTGAAGAATTGTTTGATGAAATAAGTTATGGAAAAGGAGGGAGTGTATTAAGGATGATTGACTCTTTTTTGGGAGAAGAAACTTTTAGAAAAGGCGTTTCTTTTTATTTAAATAAATTCAAATATAGTAATGCTGAAGCAGATGACTTTTGGATTTGCTTATCAAAATTTTCAAAGGAAGATATTAGAAAAATTGCTAAGAGCTGGATAAATCAGCCGGGATATCCTTTGTTGAAGGTAGAATCTAGGGGAGAAAACCTTGTGATTGAACAAGAAGCATTTCAAGATGCTTTTAGAGGACAGAGGTGGTTAATTCCTTTAACTATTAGGTCTGGAGGAAAAGTTAAAACAGTTGTAATAAAAAAAAGAAGACAAAAAATAAAGATAAAGTCAAAGAATTTTAAATTAAATTACAATCAAACCGGATTTTTAAGAGTTAAA
>JADFPY010000368.1 GCA_022562085.1 candidate division KSB1 bacterium
CTGAATTACGGGGAGAATCAATTGTAGTCATACTCAAAGTAACTTTGCAAGCGCTACTCGGGTCACTTACAGTTAAATTTCCGACAGCTGTCGGAAATCTAATTAGCCCTGTTATCTTCAGGAATGTGGATACCGATGAGGTCGTCATATTGGAATCCAGGATTGCCGGGTTATCTTACGATGATTTTCTCACTCTTGGAGTAGAGTCGGTTTCGAGATTTCTTATAATTGGATTGCAGTCACATCATTTGCCGAAGGGCGAGTACGAAATCATACCCTACCTGCTTATTAACCGATCATTACCTGAGGGCCTTTTAGAAAGCTTGGGTGAAAATGTAGAAGAACTCGGGCCCAATTATCTAAAAATGCCTATTTTACGTGAAACCAGCCGTTTTGTGCTTGCCGATTAATTTTTAAACCTTTTCATAAAGCCGATTCACTTCCTATCAAAATTTCGCCCTTTCTTGAAACTGCCAATATTTCAGGCTGAGCCACTATTTGATTTATAAATGAAATTTTGTTAAATTATAACTAGATTAGTTGCAAGGTTGTAGATTTCGTTCCCTTTGTGATTCGAGGAAATTCGATTATCAATAAATGAAAAGTTAAAGAATAAAGAAATGACTAAGAACGGGATTAATTCTAAAATAACAGGATTAGTTGTTTTGGGTCTTTTTGTGCTGAGTGCCGCTTTTGTTTTGAAAACCAGACAAAGCGCTTTAAGGGTAAATGCTGGCAACGATATATCATCTCAATATGCACAAGATGGAGGTGTGATTTACCTGAATACCGCCAAAGATGTAAAATATCTTGGCTCAAGAAAATGCCAGACGTGTCACCCGGCCATTTATGAATCTTATGCAAAAGCCGAAATGGGCCGGTCGATGGCCAAGCTTGACACCACTAATATAATTGAAGACTACCCTCAAGCAAACGTAGTTTATGATTCGGTCAAGAATTATTATTATGAGATGGTTACGCGTGACGGACGTTTTTATCAGCGTGAATACCGCCTCGATTCTGAGGGTCATGTGATACACGAGCGTTTGGCGGAAGCGGAGTATGTAATGGGTTCGGGGAACAATTTACGGATGTATTTTGACAACGAAAATGGTATGCTATACCAGTTGCCCTTGACCTGGTATGTGCACAAACAAGCCTGGGATCTCAGCCCGGGGTATCGTGAATTTGGAAACTTGCGTTTCACACGGTTCGCGACAGCAAAATGTCTTTCCTGCCACAATTCATACATGCAGGTTTCGCTTACAGCTAATGAAAGATATGTGAAACCCTTCCCTCTCGGCATCGGTTGTGAACGCTGCCATGGTCCGGGCGAATTACATGTAAAACAAATGCGAGGGGAGAAAATCGAAAACCTGCCGCAAAATGCCGCTACAATTGTCAATCCGCGCAAACTGTCACCAAAAAGACAGCTCGATGTTTGCCGTCAATGTCATTTGCAGGGCAAGGCCTGGGCTCTACGAGGACAAAATGACTGGTTCGACTACAGGCCCGGAAAGTTGCTGGAGTCTCATCGGTCGGTTTATTTTCCGGAAAAGACCCGGAAAGATGTTTTCGAAGTTGCAGATGCTGCACAACGAATGGCCCTCAGTCGATGTTTTACTGAAAGTAAGGGTGCGATGACTTGCATTACCTGTCATGATCCACATTATTCTATTAAGACATTTACAAGTGAGCACTACAACAATAAATGCTTAACATGCCATCTTTCCGAAAAGCTCCCGGGAAACAACTCAAGGCATTCCCATCGGAAAGCGGATAACTGCATCTCGTGTCACATGAACAGCACGGGTACGGATAATACTCTGCACGGTGTCACCACAACCGACCACTGGATCAGAATCGATGAAGAAAAAACCGTTATTGACTGGTCAAATCTAAGGCAACCCTCGGAACTTCGGCCTCTTATTTCCCTGGTTCCGGATGTTGATGCGAAAGATACGGGGACCGAATTTCGGAAAGGTGTTGCTTATTTTGATTATTATAAAGAACACGACAGGCGCAAAGCTTACCTGGACTCCGCATTAACCAATCTCTCAAAAAGTTTGAAACGTGCACAGAACAAAGCGGCTGCTTATTTTTATATCGGAGAAATCCAATTTGAACTGGAGCAAGACTCGCAGGCACTGCAAATGTTTAAGCAAGCGATAGTTCATCAACCGAACCATTCAGATGCATATTTTAAACTGGGTAAAACTTTCTCTGCTGCCGGGAACTTTGAGATGGCCATTAAGAATTTCCGTCGAGCAACTCAGCTTAAACCAGAAGAGCCGGCCTATTTAGAGAGTTTGGGAATGGCATTGGCAAAGGCCGATAAATATGAAGAAGCCTCTGCTATTCTGGAACGCGGCCTGCAGATTGACAAAAAGAATCCTTACACCTATTATACTCTTGGTAATATTTACGCCCGTCAGTATCGGAATCCGGAGAAGGCGTTAGCTTTTTATAAAGAACTTGTTGTTCTTGATCCGGATTTTCCAAACGGTTATTTAAATCTTGGAAATACCTATGCCTTACTTGGCAACTATAAGGAAGCCATCAATTCTTACCAAAATGAGATTTTCGTGCGCCCCAATTCGTTTCAGGCCTTTATTAACATCGGACATGTTTACAAACAGATGGGTAGAATCTCAAGCGCCAGAAATGCATTTCAAAAAGCATTAGAAATTGAGCCTTCCAGCAAAGCTGCCAGGGAATCTTTAAAGCAATTATAAGTAAGATAAACATTTGGTTGCATGCTTTTATTCACTTAAAAGTCGGAGGGTACTATGGAGAAACAATTTCTAATGGGGTTTTTCATCTTGATGTCATTCAGTTTTGTTTCAGGGCAAGAACAAACTATGGGACTGTTTTTGAATGATTCAAAGTCGTTTAACGGATACACTCTTTTTTCTGCTCTCACATTTACGAGGACTTACTTGCTTAACAATGATGGCTTGTTGGTCAATTCATGGGAGAGTGATTATGTGCCCGGGAATTCCGTGTATCTGCTCGAGAATGGCGATTTGCTTCGCGCCGCCGATCAGGGAGGAAATACGACTTTTATTGCAGGAGGAGACGCCGGCAGAGTGGAGAAATTTGATTGGGAAGGGAATCTTATTTGGGAGTTCGAATATTCCGACAGTTTGGTGCGTGCGCATCATGATATTGAGCCTCTTCCAAATGGCAACGTGCTCATTCTGGCCTGGGAGTTTAAATCCCGCACTGAAGCCACCTCAGCAGGTCGTGATTCCACTTTTGATGGTGTCATGTGGCCGGAACATATTATTGAAGTCGAGCCCCAAGGCCCCACTGGTGCAGTGATTGTCTGGGAATGGCACATTTGGAACCACTTGATTCAGGACTTTGATTCAACTCAAGAAAATTTTGGTGTTGTTGCGGATCACCCGGAATTAATCGATATTAATTTTGCAAATAATGGAACGCCTGACTGGCTGCATGCGAATGCCGTCGATTATAATCCTGAGCTGGATCAGATTATGATTGGCATTCCGAGGCTTCACGAATTGTGGGTGATCGACCATAGCACCACCACTGAAGAGGCAGCGGGTCACACGGGCGGTAACAGCGGGAAGGGGGGAGATATTCTTTATCGTTGGGGAAATCCTGAGGCCTATGATGCAGGCACACCTGCGGACCGCAAGTTTTTCAACCAACATCATCCTCACTGGATTGAAGCCGGCCTCCCCGGCGCCGGTAACATTCTGGTCTTCAACAATGGTCGCGGACGTCCGGAAGGTGACTTTTCAACCATTGACGAAATCGTCCCGCCGGTTGACAGTAACGGCAACTATTCTCTAACTCCCGGGATGGCGTTTGGCCCTGAAGATCCGGTGTGGCGCTATACCGCCCCTAACCCCACCGACTTCTTTGCTTCTTTTCTTTCCGGCGCCCAGCGCCTGGAAAATGGCAATACGCTGATGTGCGACGGCGCGCATGGGATTATTTTGGAAGTTGATTCGATGCAGGATTCAGTATGGCTATATATAAACCCTGTCACAGGCGAAGGACCTCTAACCCAGGGAGATCCGATCCCGGTCGTTAATGGTCGTAACCGGAACCTGGTTTTTAGAGCAACTCGCTATGGCCCGGACTACCCGGGGTTGGTAAACAGGGATTTGACGCCCGGAGATCCGATTGAAATCGATCCAACTGTCGGCCTAGGCGCTCCGGTTAGCGAAATTCCAACCGAGTTTTTATTGTCGCAAAGCTATCCTAATCCATTTAATCCTTCAACCCAGATTGTTTTTAGTTTACCATTTGACGCAGATGTTCGTTTGACTGTCTTTGATGTGCTGGGTCGTCAAATTGAGGTTGTGGCGAGTGGGCGATTTAC
>JADFPY010000369.1 GCA_022562085.1 candidate division KSB1 bacterium
GTCATGCCTCCCCATCATCGTCAACAAGAACGCATACCAATGGTGCGCGGTCGCATAACCAGGGTTGAGTTCAATGGCACGTTGGAACGATTGCTCCGCTCCCGGCCAGTCCCAGTCACCTGCAAACCTAATTTGGCCGAGGGAGGCGTGAGCCTCAGCAACCGTTTCCTCAATCTCCAGCGCTTTCAGCACTGCTGCTTTCGCTTTAGGGAAAGCGTCTTTTGGGGAAAGATACGCATATTCCCCAAGCAAACTATAGGTATCCGCCAATCCAACAAAGGATAGCGGATAGGTTGGGTCTTTTTCAATGGCTTTCTCAAAATATTTGATAGCTTTCTCAAATCCTTCTTTTGTCCTCTTATTCCAAAAGTAGCGGCCTTTGAGATAGGTCTTGTACGCGGGGGTGTTAACAACCTTAGAGCGCGCCAGCCGCGCTTCCTCCTCCGGGGTCACCGCGATCTCAATCTCCTCCACAATCGCCTGGGCTAACTCACTCTGGAGTACCAAAATATCTTGTAAATCACGCTGGTAACTCTTAGCCCACAGGTGCTGGTCAGTCGAAGCTTCAATCAACTGGGCTGTGACCCGCACCTGATTGCCTACATGGAGTACAGTTCCTTCTAATATGACATCCACATTCAATTCCCGTGCAATCTCAGGCAGCGGCTTTCGTAGGTCCTTATACTGCATCACTGAGGTACGGGAGATCACTTTGAGCGCTCTGATCTGAGTTAGATTGGCAATTAACGCCTCGGTCATGCCGTCGGCAAAGTACTCTTGTTCGGGGGCACCGGAAAGGTTCTCAAAAGGCAGCACGGCAATCGACTCTATGGTTTCAGTACGTCCGACGAAAAAATAAAAACTCCCCAAAATAAAAAAAATAAGTAGCGTAGCCATACTAACATATAAAAATCTACGTTTTCTCTTCGGAAGTCTGGCTTTAATTGCTCCTGCTTTCACGTGTCCAGTTTCAAGACCCTTTGTGATGGCTCTTAAATCCACTAGCATCTCGTCCACGTGTTGGTAGCGTTCATTGAGACTTTTGGCTAAACCTTTGTCAACAATGCGCTGCAGTTCATCCGAAATGCCGGCTTTGTAGCGTTCCAGCGGTTCAGGCTCTTCATGCAAAATTGCATAAGAGACCGCTGCTTCATAATCGCCTTTAAATGGCAACTGACCGGTGATCATTTCATAAAGCACGACGCCAACCGAGAAAATATCAGAGCGTTGGTCGACATTTGCGCTTTGAATTTGCTCGGGAGACATGTAGCTTAGTGTACCCATGGTCGAACCTTCTTCGGTCAGTTTGGTTCGGCCTTGCGCCTTGGCCAGCCCAAAATCGGCGATTTTCACCCGGCCATTGGCGTCAATCAGGATGTTGTCAGCTTTGATATCGCGATGCACAATCCCGGCCTGGTGGGCTTCGTTCAGTCCTTCGCAGATTTGCGAGGTGATGTCAAAGATTTTATCCATCGACAGGGGCGCATCGCGATGCGCCCCTACAATGTCTTTCAGGGACTGGCCTTCAACATATTCCATAGCGATGAAGGCTTTGCCCTCGTGTTCGCCAATTTCATGAATGGTGATGATATTGGGATGGTTCAAAGCCGCCGCGGCCTTGGCTTCGCGCTTGAAGCGGGCGTTGATTTCGGGATCTTCGGTGTACTGCGGCGGCAGAAACTTAAGGGCAACTTTGCGGTCGAGTTCTGTATCTTCGGCAAGGTAGACTTCACCCATGCCGCCTGCGCCCAGTTTTTTTAGAATTTTGTAGTGGGAAATGGTTTTTGAGATTAGCACTTAATTGACGTCCTTGCAAAATCTTCTTCAAATCTGTTGCGATTCGCGGCGAGAACAATAATAGCGAAACCAATATCCCTTTGCTTGAATCGTATGATGCTGAATTTAAACAATTCCCCAAAATAGTCAAACTAAAAATCGCTGCTCTTTTTTTACTTTACTTATTTGTTAATATTTTCTAATTTTAAACAATCCTCGAATTTCGATTAAACCCCGTCTACAAATCCAAACCGGAGGGAACTATGAAATTGAAACTGCACTGGCAAATCGCGATTGCGCTTGTTCTGGGTGTTGCATTCGGTTTTTTGTCTCGAGAACTAAATTTCACGGATTTTGTAATTAACAAGGTTGCTGTCCTGGGTGACTTGTTTAAACGCGGCTTGCGAATGATTATTGTGCCCCTGGTTGTCTCCTCAATTATCACCGGAGTTACCAGCATTGGGTCCGCAAAGAGTTTGGGACGCATGGGTGCGAAAACCTTTACTTATTACATCACAACAAGTCTGCTGGCAATCCTGACCGGATTGGTCCTGGTCAATTTGTTTGCACCGGGAGTTGGCGCTAATGTAGGACTCGCAGCAACTCCTGAGGACCTGGCAGAGAATGCCCAAAAAATCGGTGACACGCTGATCGGAATCATACCGACCAATCCGCTTGCCTCAATGGTGGCCGCCGATATGCTGCCGACGATTTTTTTCTCCCTGCTGTTTGGATTTTTTATTCTTAAATCTCCTGAGCCTCATCGCGGAAACCTGACCAATTTTTTCAAGGGGGTTTTTGAGGTGATGATGAAAATGACGCAATTGATTATCATGTTTGCACCTATCGGCGTCTTTGCTTTGATAGCAAAAATCATTGCCCAAACCGGCTTCGATGTGGTGATTCCCCTGGCGACTTACATGATTACCGTAATTTTCGCCCTGGTGATTCACGCTATGATAACCCTGCCGCTGCTGCTTTTTTTTATTGGCGGCATCAACCCGCTGGCCCATGTTCGCGCCATGTCTGCAGCTCTGCTGACGGCATTTTCAACTGCGTCTTCCGGAGCTACTTTGCCATTGACCTTGAAATCCGTTGAAGACAACGCCGGCGCCTCCAACAAAACCAGCAGTTTTGTGCTGCCCCTGGGGGCGACCATCAACATGGACGGCACCGCGCTTTATGAATGCATTGCCGCCATGTTTATTGCCCAGGCTTATGGAATCGAACTTGGAATTGGCCAGCAGTTTATCGTGGTGTTGACTGCCTTGCTCGCCAGCATCGGCGCCGCCGCGGTGCCCATGGCCGGCCTGGTGATGATCACCATCGTTTTGAGCGCCATCGGCCTGCCGCTTGAAGGCGTCGGTCTGATTATCGCCGTCGACCGCATTCTCGACATGATGCGCACCTGTGTCAATGTCTGGAGTGATAGCTGCGGTACGGTCATCATTGCCAAGTCCGAAGGCGAGACCGGGTTGAAAGTGCTGCGGAAGCCGGCGACGGCGTGAGGTTATGTTTGTTCCTGCTACCGGGAGCCTGCTGTGCGCAAAAAGCCGGACGAAAAAGTCTTTTTCGAGTAATTTAACTACCATTGAGTCAGGCAGAAAGTTTTGTTAGCCCTATTTGCGCAACTTTTCGACTTGTAATATAGTTTATGAAACAAGTATCCGGTCATATTTTGCTTTGAATCGTCCGAAAATTGATATATAATATATATAGCGTTTTAGTGAATGTTTAAATCCGTATTTATAATAGTTAAGAGGATTTTCTTTTTTAATGACTAGTC
The DNA here is from genome assembly GCA_022562085.1 of candidate division KSB1 bacterium. Lineage (NCBI taxonomy): Bacteria > Pseudomonadati > Candidatus Zhuqueibacterota bacterium. The sequence goes on from JADFPY010000369.1 coordinate 3,563, forward strand.
AAATCGAGAATGCTTCTTTCCTAAATAAACTCCCAAGTTACAAGAATCCACCTGTTAATGAAGTTGTTTGTGGTATGAGGTTTCGTCCTATTGAAAGGTTACGCATTCCTCATATTGGCTTACTGTGGGAAAAATTTCGTACTGAGTATCCAATAATTCAACATGCTCCTCCAATATCGTCAAATAAAGGTGAAATGTTGGTGGACAAGGTAACTGGACTTCCTTTGCCGAGAATGTGGTTTATCAGTGATTCTGATGATCAACTCATACAATTTCAGAATGATAGGTTTTATTTCAACTGGCGGAAGAGGAAGAACGACTATCCACGCTACGCCCATGTTATTAGCAACTTCAAAACGGCATTAAATTCTGTCAAAGATGTATTTAAAGATTTTGATCTTGGTGAACTTGAGCCGATTGAGTATGAACTTACCTATATTAACCATATCCCAAAAGGTATCGGATGGAAGACGATTGATGATCTCACTGAAATATTTACTGACTTTAGTTGGAACAAGACGACCGCACGTTTTTTGCCAAATCCAGAAGAAATTAGTTGGGCTACAAAATTCTCTTTTCCTGAGCAAAAAAGTCATCTAATAATCAGTTTAAAGCATGCAATAAGACTGAAGACGAGCTACCCACACTAATTTATGAATTGAAAGCCATTGGAAACGATAGTGACGATACTATACATAATTGGTTAGATTTAGCACATGAATGGATGGTTCGCGGCTTTACTGATCTAACGACCGAAAAAATGCACAAAATTTG
>JADFPY010000370.1 GCA_022562085.1 candidate division KSB1 bacterium
GCCCATCTCACATTGCTCGAGAGGTGCTGGCCGATGCCATGCGCGATCGCTCCGATGTGCTCGTCCAATTCACGGACGTCATGATCTAATATTGACATTCCCGGTCCGATTGGGCTGTCCTGAGGATCTCCCGTCACGCAATCCTTGATCCTTCGGACTAGTCTCTTCACAGGGCCCCGCTCCAGCCCCATGAAGGGCCGGTAAAGGATGACGTCGAAGTTTCGGAGGTCAAACGGCAGCTTCTTGTGAGCCTCATCGGGCGCGGGAGCCAGCAGAACGGTGCCGCGGCAGACAGCATGACGCACCCCCAACTCATATAGGACGTTGGGATTGAGTCCGAATAGATCGGCTATAACAACCTTGCTCTTCGTCAGGTACTCGATAACTCGGTCGGTGACGCTGCCCGTTCGCTCGATGTCATCTGCCCTTACACAGACGAGGTCGACATCTGCCTCTTTGACTGCAGGCTTTATGAGCGTCTCGAATCGAGCCGTGTGCACATCCGACTCTGTCCCATCACCGAAGGGCATTATGACGAAGACGGTTCTGGCGAATTCGCCTGTTGGCGCGATAGTTGACATGTCGGAATCCTGTTCAACCGCCCCCCAGGTAGCCCTGCAGCATACGCAGGTCCTCTCCTCTGAGATCAGGGAGCGCTGCTTGAAGCTCTTGATTAGTTAGTTCAGAAACAGCGACGATGCTTGCCAAGTTCCCATCGGGATCCGCGATCGCTCGTAAGATACGAAGGTCGTTGTCGCCCAAAATGATCTCACGCACCGTTCACTCCGGTTGGAAGCGTGACCTCGAAGTCGGCGACAAGACCGTCTGCGTGCCTGATCTTGACGACAAGTCTGCAGATCAGGTAGATCCTCATGACGAGTGACTTCTCGCGACTCATTTGTCGACGGTCGGAGTCGAAGAGGCCCATGCGATCAGGAACAACTTCGACTGGTCTATTCCGAATACAGGAATGTCGCGGCGGTGTTATTCGGGGCGGCCGGACAGTCGCTGTTGCCTTTGGTGTATAGCGATATCGATTTCCTTGTTAACATACCCTTCGATCTTCGTTTCCAGGGCTTTGCTTTGCACAACCACAAAATAATCCACCCTTTCCAGGGTGTTTTCAACAATACTGTCCCACGCATCTCCACCGCGAATATTTTCTTTGTCCAGCCATGGGTTTAACCTTTCTTTTAGGAGTCTGTCATACAATTGCTTTGCGAATCCCTTGTCTTCATTGGCATGACAGATAAATACAGTGGGTGCGTCGGCATCCCCGTTAATTGCTTCAGTAGCGGGTCTGATTTTCTCTGTTGCCTTGAACCTGCGCTTGAGCTCTTTTACAAATTCCTGCAAACTCTCATGATAAAATTGGATTCTATATTGATCTTTGAAAAAGATCATCGCACTCTTGTAGCGCGGGTCCTTTTTATCAACAAACTCTTCCATAGCAAAAGATCGGCCTGTGCGATTGCCCGCTTGCAAAACGTGCAATAGAATACGCAGATACCAGTTCTTGAAGCCAAAGCCGAGAAAGAGGAAACTCTTGTCGGGGTCAGCGAATTCGCTACTTAGATACTCGGGTATGCGTGGGTCCTGGGAAACAACTGCGACAAGAAAATCCAACAAATCGTGCTCGGAAAGTACCATCGAGTCCGGTTCTTTTACATTTCCATAAAGGGAATAGACCAGAGGGTGTGCCTGCGAGCCCTCGATATCGATACGTTGTCTGCCACTGCGGAAATTGTACCATTCCTCTTCATACTTTTTTTTACTTGCGGTGAGTCCCTGAATAAAGAGATGATCGTGGGTGGTTGTCACTATCAAATGAAATGGCAAAGTAGCGAGAGTTGTATGGATGTCGCAGCGAAGCTTTGCATGTTTGTTGAAAAATTCTTCAGCCAAATATTGTAAATCTGTGACACCTTCCTGAGTGCTGAATTTTTGTGCCATTTGCGCCAGATTATTCCGATCTAAACCTTCAATACCAGTGGTTATTTCCTTTGCCAGTTCATTGGCGAAAAGTTCTATTAATGGTTTTGCAGGTTTGTTGCCAGATTTCACTGCGATCTCCGGCCCTAACATGAGGATGCAATTGCCCCGTTGGACGATTTTTGTTAAGACGTTCCAATCCCTATCATCCATTAGATTTCTCCCTGAATAATCGACTGGCTAATTCAAAAAAAGTGGTTACGGTGTGTCAGTTGAATCTAAGAATGTCTGTCAGAGTTACCTAGTATGGAGTGACAATTAAATATACTTTCTTTTTTAAAAGAATGTCAACAAAAAATTTTCTTTTATAATTTTGCTCCTCGCCAACTATCAAGAAGCATTCATGAAATGACTGGCACCAGTCTGTTCAATCTTATGTCCTAGACTAAACATAAATCTAGATTCCTTAATGCGGCTTTGCAAAAACAAACTGTTGTCCTCTCCCGGTTCACCTGTACGGATCAGTACGATTCTTTCTACCAACCATTCCTGCCATAATCTGCACTAACTTTAAAGAAATTAACCTGCATTATTCATGAAAATTGCTAACTGACTTTGGATTTTGCAGGTTAGGTTATTTATAAATAGTGGATTATTGGAGTAATGGATTTCTGGAGTATTGGGGAAAACGAGGCCATTAATTCAATATTCCATTGATCCATTAATCCACTATCTAACTGCTTAAATATTAATATGTTGAATCAATTGCTATATTTGTTTTTGTGAATTAATCAGGTTAGTTAACTTTTTTCTTGACTCAGAAATCTAAATTATGTTTATTTGTAACAATTCCTTTCTAAACATCTTCGTTTACTGATATCACCGTAGTGCAAGAGAAAAAAATAGGGGAAATATGACTAGTCTACCCAAGGACGGTGCAGCACTAAATCTCATTGTTTAAAAAAAATCATTCCAGAAAATAAACTTTCAAAAATATAAGGAAAGAGCCAAAATGAAAAAATTAATCGTTGGGTTATTCCTTGTCATCGCTATTGCGGGAGTTGTATATTTGGTGCAGGCCGGAATCATAACCTGGCAGCCCTTAACAATGATAATCGCCGCCGTGGCTGCGCCTTTTAAGTTTATCATGAGCCTTTTTGGCAGCGAAGAAAAAATTCGCGCTAAATTTGCGGCTGAAAGAGCGGAGGAACAAGCCCATCAGCGTGAATTTGATGAAAAGATCCAACAGCGAGAAGAAAGAGCGGCTGCGTTACGACAGGAAGTTGACGAATTAGATATCAAATTAGCCGAACTCAAAGCCGAACGTGAGACGGTGAGCGCCGAGGTTAAAGAAATGAGCACCGAAGAAAAGCAAAAAAAAGGCAAAGAGCTTTTAGGGGATTAGCTAAGGAAAGGAAGGTGTTAAAATGAAACCTGTTATTTTTACTATTTTGATGTTAACGCTGCCAGTTTTGGCACAGGGTCAGGTAACAGACTTTCCGTATCCGTTAAAGCCAGGTGAGCGATTTCGGGGATCTGCAGAAGTGGATTCGTTGTTTTGGGTCTTGAAAAGTAGTCAGTACAATAAGGCGATTTCTGATTTAGAAAATTACAAGGCGAGCGTTGAAATATTAGAGACAAAAGCTGGCAAATTAGAGGAAATTATTGCAAATAAAGACAGCACTATCTCGGATTTCAAGGTTGAAAAAGACCGTTTAGTTAAAAAATGGGAAGAAACCCATATGAAGTTAGAGGATTCCGAAGTGAAGGTTTTGAAGCTCAAAAAATGGACGCTTTTCTCCGGGGTGCTCGGAGTAGGCGCTGGCGTCCTTTTGGGTGTGCTGGTATTTTAGTGTAAACAATGAATATATTTAATCGTCAGCAAATTTTTAACGGAGGAAACAATGAATGCAGATAGCTGGGTATTTCAGGCAGTTTTTGCAGGAGTAGGAGCATGGTTGCTGGTGATGACTGTTGTTTTTGTTAAATTATTGGGGAAATATACTTTTGGTCAGTGGACGGCAGACAATCCGAACCCTTATGCCAAAGAGACCTTTGCCATGCCAAGAGGCGTTTTTCGGGGCATGCTGACTCTTTCATTGCTTTATGTCGTGGTACTATTTGAAGTGGCTAACATACAAACAACGGGTCTTGAAATGAAAATAGAGCAGCTGCTAGTAGCTTTTCAAATGATGATCGCTTTCTATTTTGGCAGTAAAGTTATGCATCATGTGACATCGGCTGATAGAGACAAAAAAGTAAATATAACATCTGGCCCGGGGCAGAACCCAGGTGAAGGTGCTTGATATCTGGATATCAGACTCGGAGTTTGGAAAAAATTGTCGACAAAATTCGATTTTAAAACTAAAGATTCAAGTCAAATAACGCGTTTTGCCAACAA
>JADFPY010000371.1 GCA_022562085.1 candidate division KSB1 bacterium
TCGATCAAATGTGTACCGCGGCCGGCACTAAACCAGATTATCGCTTGATAGTTGTTCCGGTGCGGCTTAAAGGGTCTGGTGGGAAAAGTTTTTATGAGCGTATCATCGATACGATAAATGTTGATTTCATTGCGCCAGCTATTTTGCTCCGAATAGAAAGATTGTAATTTTTCGCTGATTTGTTTTTCCAAAAATCCCACCTTTTGGGCACCCATTTTTTAAGACCCGACTCAAATCAGCCGCGCTGCTTTTTAGCATCGGCTGAATTTGCCTTGTTAGGATGCTTCGATGATCGAGCTATACTTCATCATTCTGTGAAATCCCCACTTCGAGATCCTTAATGGTATTATCCAAAACGAGTTGGCCAAGCGTTGGAAGCCAGCGATCCTGTTCCTCTACGATACCAGTTCCGGACTGTTCCAATAAGTTGCCATCAGCGCATCTGCATCTTTATTATTGTAAGCTTCGATAAACTGCTTATCCAAAGTGTCTGTAGCTGCGATCATTTCGTCTTCACTTTCACCGGGAGTTAAGCCAATAAAGAGAAAGCATGCGATAACAGCTACCAGACAAAACAGGGTGTTCAACCTTTAAGTTGAACACCCTGTTTAATTTTGCGGAAATCAAATGATTATAATTTATTCTTTCTCGGCCATCATTGGCGGCGTCAGGGTAAAACCAAGCTGGGTCATTACCGAAGCCGGCCCGCCATGATTCCAGTAAGCCCATTCTTCTGCAATTTTGCCGTCCTGAAATTTCAAAATAGTAACGCCGGAGATTTTTATACTTTTGCCCGTAGCGGGTACTTCTTCTGACAACGCGCCTTTGTTGGTACCGGTCACAGTCCAGTGTACCGTCAACATATCACCCGAGCCGAATTCTCCGTTGACCGCAACATTCAAGTCGGGGTAAATGCTGCGCATCACGCCAATATAAGCTTTGAAGGCTTCAGCGCCAACAACTTCTTGACCATCAGCGCCATGACGAACAAGATCTGCGGCATAGACTTCATCTATCACTTCAACATTTCCTTCATGCCAGATTTTCAGGGATTTCCTAAACGTCGCTTTCATGTCCTCGTCTGATTGGGCAGAAACCGATTGTACCTGTAAAATCATAGATACGGCAAAAAGAAATACTATCAAAGCAGCCGCTCTTTTTGAGTTATTCATGGTAACCCTCCTCATTAATCAGTAATAAAATTATTGGTTTGGAATTACTGTTAGAGTTAGATAATAAAAAAACCCTGCAAAAGCAAGGGATAAGTTTCACACTTTAGACAAAGTGTGCAATGGGAAATTAGCCGATTGTGGATTATCGGTTTGGGGTGTGTTGGTCGGTTGATTTGTCGCTTGCCTTGCGAGCAAACAGGAGGTTCTTGGCTGAAGCCCCACTTTCAGTTCGATAAGAAGCGCTTCTGAATAATCACCGTCCAACCATTATCCAATTTAACGAACACCTCATCATCTGGAAGAGCACGCATTGCGGGAATTACGATTCCAAACTTGTCTTTTAAATGTTTAGCTTCGAGAAGCTTAAGGCTCGGCCATTGATGGCCCTTAACATTGTCATTAGCAAGAATCCGAACTTTGTTACCAACTTGAATGTTAGCCATTGCTCAATCTCCATGTTTTTGAAATTATCGTCCTAAAATCTCAGTGTGAGTGCCAATTGCCAGCAGGATATAAGTGTCACTGGTCTTCTGGAAAAAAAGCCGGTAGTTCATGGTGACACTCAGCTCATAGACGTTGGTTAGTTTTTTGCCTCTGATACTGCCCTGGACTTTCTTGACCCTCAATGAGGGGTGGGCGATGTCCTGTAATAAAAACCCCAGCTTCCGGTCGGTTTGCTTTTGGATATGCTGGGGTAGTTTCTGGTAGTCTTTGACAAATGGCTTCTGCCATTGCAACCTCATATTTTTTTCTTTAGGTCTTTGAGGGCTGATTCGAGATTATCGTGAGCTTTGCTCACCTTGCCGTCTTCGACGTTTTTGAGAGCTGTCTCCATTTTCTTTGTCCAGCTCTTTGTCCAGGTGACGGTCTTGTGGGTGACCGGTTCTGGAATGATAACGATGTGGCCATTGTCGTCTTTGACCTGGTATTTGTCGCCAATCTTCATGCCGTACTTTTTACGAAGTTTGGCGGGTATGACGAGACGGCCTTTTTCTGCGAGTGTTGAGAAAGGCATGATTGCTCCTCTGATAATTTGTGTTTTAGGTGTGGGCATTGTGGATACTTTTTAGTGTACACCCCAAAGATACTACAATGATTATCGGATGTCAAGAGAAATATAAAAGCGGGATACTCGATTAGTCAAATAATCCCGCGTCTCTTTTTACACCAATAGATGTGAAACGAGTCGGCGAGTTTAATGCCACAGTAAGGGCACTTGGGTTGTTCTTGAAAGTCTGAGGGGTCTTCATCACACAGTTTGCAGTAGTCATCCGACCAGGGGTTTGGGTCGTTGCTTACAGCGGATACAGCGTTGGTTTAGTTTTGATTTTGTCGAAGAAGCCTTCTTCTTGGCTAAGATATTTGATTTCTTGTATAGGCTTTTTTCAAGTGTGCTCCGTGTATACGGGAAATGGTTACATAACCCTTAGTATGTGCAAGAACAAAACCCAATAATTAAACTTATCGGAAATAAAAATGACAAGAAAAAATGTCGGTGTAAACCCTTAACTAAAGGAGTTTTATAAACTCCTCGACACTCAGCTCGGCCTGGCGCAGTATATTTTTGAGAGTGCCCTTTTTTAAATCTTTGTTATGCATAGGGACAGAAACGCGGCGGTGGGATTCGGTTTGATGAATGAGACGGGCATGGCTGCCGGTCTGGTGGTCTATAAAAAAATCGGCACGTTCCAGTGCCGCAATAACTTGTTTAGGTTTGACAATGGGCAGCTTGGCCATTACGCCGCAAACTTAACTGCCACTTGCTCTTTAATCGGTTCTTGGTCAATAGCGACATCTTCCGGAATGGGTTCGTTCCGCTTTATATTGCTCTCGATGACCAGACGAATAGCATCCTCGGCCATCGCTCGCGCTTCTTCGAGGGTGTCACCCTCAGTGCAGATTTCCGGCATAGACGGCACACTGACCAGATAGCCGCCTTCTTCCGCCGGTTCATAAAACACCGTAAATTTATATTCTGTCATCAAGCCTCCATTGATCATGATGTTTTCTTTTGGGGTCATATAGTTTATTTATCTGCTCTAATGGTACGAAAATCAGGTGGTTTTGTCAATGGAAACTTAAGCTCGAAAATTTTATCAATTATCTTAAAATGAGGAAAAAATCTATTTACGTATTTAAAAACCTCTTCTTTGCTTTCAAAAAGTCGATCAACCAGGTGGCCATCAGAGGCCCGTGGAAATGGAGCGTTTCCATATGTAGGCATCCCTTGTAACCGATGGCTTATTATGGCTTCGCCTTTTTCTTCAAAGACGCTGAGAACAACATCATCCATTTTTACCTCTATTAATTTTAGTCTTAAGAATTTAGTCTTAAAACGATCCGACGTATTGGGGGGTTCCCATAAATTCATCATCCATCCGATTCGATTTCCGTATTTTCCTGAGTTTTATTTTCTTGCTCGACCACACACGCTTATAATACCCCATCGTGTGCCTGGGGTCAAGCGCAATTTTAAAATCCTAAATGGGCACCTTAAAAAGTTTCTCATATTTGGCTTCTCAGCGCAGATCGTTTACATAACCCTTAGTATGTGCAAGAACGAAAGCGGATAATTGGTTTGTTATTTGGGATAAGTTTTCTAAAAATAATTCAGTTTCTTCTGAGAGAAGGGTGGTGGTTGTGGAGTTTTTATCATACGGATTCCCTCTTTAATGGGGAATAAATTTATGCAAATTTAGCTAATAAATAACACAAACGCAACAAATTCGCGATACAAATGCTAATCTTTCAAACTAACGCCAGTTCCCCTAAACTCTCTCTATACCCTCTGCACGCCTCCTCATAGCATACATGCACTCCATCTTTTACAACGGTTTCACCAGCGATTATCACTTTATCAACAGCTCTTGGCGTCGCTCCAAAAATTACCGCGTCTGCAAGCAACTCATCGTGACTTCCAGCTACTGAAGGATCATTCGCATTTAAATAAACTTTGTCCTCCTGCCAAACATCGGCCATGCCAATGGCCTCGAAACCATTTTTCGTCGCCATTTCCAGCAATTCCGGCGCTTCTGCGGTGACCGTGCGAGCTTCGGTTCGAGAACGTTCATCAAGCTCTACCGCGCGAATTTCCTCAAAAGCGTCGCTGCTGGCATGGCTGTCGACGCCGACGCAGATTTTGACA
>JADFPY010000372.1 GCA_022562085.1 candidate division KSB1 bacterium
CGATGATATCATCTTTCTTTTCCTCGATTATTTCTTTTAATTCATTTAATTGTCTTGAAGACAAACCGTGATTTTTAGCTACCGAAATTAATGGTTCTAACCAGAACTTTGCTTCCCCATCAGCACAAAACACATGAATATGCATACGTTTTTCTTCTCGCGAAAAGAAAAAGAAACGATAACCTTTATGTCGAAAAATTGTAGGACTCATTCTAAATAAAATTAATATATCAAAAAACCATTAGCTTTACAAGCCAAAAAAATTAACCTATCCTTTCCACCTCCTTCTCAAGCTCCTGCTTGGGAAGGAAAGACGAAGGGGAGTTTTCATGAAATTGTGTTCCCAAGCCGGAGCTTGGGAACCAGAGAGGTCAGAGATAATAATTGCCTGGGTTGCGGAAACCGCTACGCTAATTTCCGCAACCATCTAAATTGCCTTAAAACCGGAACGCGACCCGGCTCATTAAAGATGACAATAACTTTGTAGTTTTCCGCCTGACGGGCAAAATGCCGGGCGCTTTCCGGAACGTGATAAACGTCACCGGCCCGATAAACTTACTCGCCATCGATGACAAGCTCACACTCACCTTCAAACACAACCCCAAATGAAGCGGCGTGTGTGTGCGGAGTGAACTCGACAGCTTCGTCATTCTCATTGAAAACGACCTGGTGGTTTTTGCTCTCAACCATAAATCCTCTAATGGCGCCGGCGCCGTCACTGGAATAACCCGCTTTAGGTAATTTTTCCACAAACTCCGGAAATGATTTATTATTACTTCTGACATTCGGTTCCTTATTTTTTTAATCTTGGTAAGTGTTTTGTAGCAGCCTCAAGCAATTGAGATAAGGCCGCCTGCTCGAGTTGTTCCTGTTTAGTTATTTTGATATGCCGAAAGAGCGCCCCTGTGCCCTCGAGGAGGTTTTCAGGATCGGGGAGTTCGGCACCGTAGTTAAAGCCAAGGTTGATATGATTTTTAAAGACGCCGATGTAACAGAAGTGCTCCGACATCTTTTTAGGTCCTACACCGTAGCCAGCGTATTTTTGTTTTGGCCAGGGCACCTCGACAACGTCGGGCATGATTTCCTTAATCAACGCTCTGGTGCGTTTCGCCAACTCTTGTACCGCAGGACTTGCTTTCGTAAGAATTTCTTCAAAACCGTCTGGCATTTTGTTTAAGCCAACTCTTTTCGAATCAAGTCGGCCTCCATTTTTCGGCGTTTTCGTATACCTGGCAACCGATGATTCTGCTGCATTGAGCCAATTGTATTCGCAACCTGAAGCCAATTTTTATCAGCGAGCGGTTCCTCAAGCACCGATAGACCTGCATTATTAGGACCCCGGTTATAAGATAGTGAAAGCAATGCGGTTTGGACCGACCCCAAAGTATCCGCATCATCTAAAGTCGGGAAGCGCTTGGCGATTTTTCCCCAATAGGGTTTCGCTGCAAACTGGAAAATCGTGTCGGCCTGCTCGCGGCTAATCCTGATCGTCTGAAGTACTGCATCGGCTTTGAGAGCTGCTTCAGCAGCGTCTCCTTTTATACCAAGAACTTTTTTAACAGCCGCAAACTGCTCCCCGGTGAACAAATTTTTGTAGGCCGCTTCAATCAGCGAGGAATCCGCATAACCGAGATCGACACCGGGATCCAGGGTGACTCCCGAGGCTCCTTTGGGCCAGTATGGTTTCCCCGCGTGCCCTTCACGAGCGTGAACCCAACTCAAATCGCCTCTAAAACCTTTCAGCACAGACGAATCCACCGCTGGCTCTTGATTTCCCCCAGCATCTGCTAATGCTTTCCAGGTTTTTGAACCAACAATTCCGTCATCTTGCAGGCCGTGTTCACGTTGAAAAGCTTTCACAGCCTTTACGGTTCCCTCTCCAAATAAGCCATCGGTGTCGACAGAGTGGCCGGCTTCCTTCAGTGCCTGCTGCAATCGTTTGACCTCATCGCGTAGTTCGGGCGATGTGTTAGAAAATCCGTCTTTGAGTCTCAATACTATTGCCATGCTCCCCTCCTTTGGTTTGATTAAACGTTATCTTAATCTCTTAATTCGAATCCATTCTCTTTAGAATTTCTCTGAGATTCTCAACTCTCTGCTCTGTCAATGAAGCCATCACCGACACATAAACAAGCGAATACATAGACCCGCCCTCCTCTTCACTCGCTTCAAACTCCGCACTCTTATCTCGAAAAACTATCCAGGCCAGTTGTGCTTCCTTGAGTTTTGTTTTTCGCGCCACACTCAATTTAGACCTTACTTTTTTATAAACCAGATTTAATTCCGCATCCCATTGTTGGTATTGCTGACCCAGACATTCCTGCATTTCAACCGTTGTCATCGCGTCTTCACAAGGATCTTTTGATTCCGGCTCTTGAGCACTACTGACACTAGTTATCAGGAGTGAAATTAACAAAAAAAGTAAGATTCTTTTAATCATGATAGTATCCTTACATCTTTTTTTCTTTAATGGAAAGAAGCAATAAGCCCACTACTGACCTTTTTGATGAAGTTTGACCGGTTTCGAATATTTCGCCCGCATTTTGATGTTTAACATTTCCACACCCACGGAAAACGCCATTGCAAAATAAATGTACCCTTTAGGAATGTGCAACTCCAGGCCTTCGCCAAACAACGCCACGCCGATCAAGATCAGAAAACTCAGGGCAAGCATTTTTATGGTCGGGTGTTGTTCGACAAAGTCACCTATCACCTTAGCAGCAAACATCATCACGCCAACAGAAATAACGATGGCAATGACCATAACCGCGACATGCTCCGCCAGTCCAACGGCGGTTATCACTGAATCCAAAGAAAAGACGATATCGAGAATGGCAATTTGAATCAGGACGCTGGCAAAGCCGGCAGTAGCTTTCCCCTGCTTTTCCTCTTTATATCCTTCCAGGCTATTATGAATTTCATGGGTGCTTTTTGCGAGCAGGAACAACCCGCCAATGATCAGAATAAAATCGCGGCCCGAAAGCTCGTTGCCAAGAATTGTCAACCAAGGTTTGGTTAAGCTCATGACCCAGGTAATCGAAAGCAGAAGAAGAATGCGGGTCAGCATCGCTGCTGCAAGACCTAACGTTCGGGCCCGGTTGCGCTGCTCCTCCGGTAAACGACCGGCTAGAATAGTTATAAAAATGATATTATCGATGCCGAGGACTATTTCGAGGGCCGTGAGAGTAGCAAGCGCTATCCAGGCTTGCGGGTCTGAGATCCAATCCATTTGAGTTCCCTGACCCGGACAACCCGTGGATTGTCAAACCAACAGGGTAACCGGAAATTAAAAATTACAAAGCTAAGCTCAAATTCAAATAAATCTCAATTTACAAATGACCAGAGGTCGACATAAAACACGAGTTTGGGATTTTGAAAATTTGATAATTGGAATTAGTTCGTTATTTGATTTTGAGATTTTGGTTTCAGTCTTTGCACATCGGGCAGACATTTTTCCTGAGGTATTAATTGTTACCATTCTATTTGGGTACCATAAGCACAGGACAAGAGACCAGGTCAGTCACCCGGTTCGTCAACAGAATCAATGAGCGCTGCGAGAAACGCGTTTTTGGAGTGATGGCCAATGACCAGCAGGTCGATATCTTCGGTTGCTTTAGCGATTTCCTTTGCATATGACTCGCTTTCCGTAAGGGTGATTTTGATTTCATTCGCTTCTTTTTCGTATCCTGCTTTGCGAAACTGCTCCCGAATGTCTTCCTCACTTACCAGGGGCAGGGTGTCCATCATCATGTGGGCTTTTCCGGCTGCGGGGTCGTTGACATGGAAAGCAGACAGGTCTGCATTTAGGGTCTCTGCCAAACGAATCGCTTCATTGATGACGTTATTCTCGTCGTCGGTGCATTCCAATGCGATTAGGATTTTTTTGTAAGGCATTTTGAGTTTCTCCGATTTGATTTTTTAACGGCAGAGTTAAGCTGCACCAAACATCAGCCTAACTTACAGTAAATTTACAAACTTGCAATGCAAAGAACCTGGACATCAAACGCGGATACGTTTGCGTGCGTCTTCCATTTCGCTATCATTTTCATTGATTGCCTCCCTAATCAATGGTGTCCGTCTTATGCTAGTTTTCATTTCTTCCATTAATTTAGGTAAAGTATCTATAGAAGGATATCTTCTATTTTGAGTTTCTTTTCAATAGGATCAATGAAAAACGGCAATTTACGCCGCCCATGAATATCCTTTTCAGACGCGCGTTTTATTTGTCTTTCAGTGAGTTCAACACCCATTTCGGCGAGGACGTGCCTCGCTTGCTGTAAATTGATGTAGCAAGGTTGCTTCACGTACT
>JADFPY010000373.1 GCA_022562085.1 candidate division KSB1 bacterium
TATACATATATTCACCCTAGAGACCACTAAGGTTAAATGTTACCCCAAATATCTAAGCCGGAACAAGCCCGCATAGTGGAGCCGGTTGTCAAAACATCATCAACGAGAACATTTTTGAAAGGGCCAGGGGCAATCAACTATGTTATGTTGTGTAGGAAATACCACAGGATACATCATCCCTTCAAGCAAAACGGGAACCTGTAAACATCATCACTGCATCACTTCTGAGCCTGCTCTTTTTTCCACTCTTCGTATTTTTGCACTTCTTCGTCCATTTCTTTGAACGCCTCAGATGCACGAAATTGCGTGTACATATTTTGGTTGGCTTTCAAAGCGTTCATAAATGCCTGGTTGGCCGCGCCGATGGGATATTCCACTAGGACATAGGCCCGGTAATTGTTGCCGTCTCTCACGTGTGTGGTCTTCGACGCCCGGCTGCCCACGAGTGTTGTCGAAACGACGGTTTTGACAGTCTGCGAGAACAATTCGTTTATTTCCGAGTCCTCGCTGGAACCGATTTCTTCTTGAAAACTTTTTGTCAGACCCGTAACTTTCACTTCGTACTGTCGAGCGATTTCGGCTCTTGCATTGGTAAGCGCCTTATCGATTGCGAGACCCAAATCTCTGGACGTTGCCGTTCGGGCAGCATAAAGGAAATTGGGGTCTTTCGGAGTATTTGAAAACCACTCCGGAATCACACTTGCCTTGGTTTCTACCAGCGGTTTTGAGCCGCCGCAGCCCATAACGCTGATCACTGCCGCACATACTATTAAGGAAACAAAAGAACGCATAGTAACCTCCTTAAAATTTAGTTAATTGTTATTACCCAATCACATCGAATTCTGCTAATATCTTACAAGTACTTTATGTTTATCCCTCCCCAACACCTGCGGCGTTTGTTCGCGATCCAGATAACCCGCAGTTTTCTTAACATTGGTAATGAGGTACTTTTCAAGTTCAAGTACAGTAATGATCTTATCGTTATTCTTATCTGCATCACCACGTAATCCTCTGAGCAGAAAATAGGTGAACAAACCGTGCTTCTTGTTGGGATAGCCGCTGCTAATTTGGTCGCCGCTTGCGGCGGAAAACACGACTAATTTTTCAGACAATAAAGCCGGATGGTCTATTTTGATTCGCAAGAGCCGTGCATCTGCCAAAAGCATGGTTTGCTCACGGGTACCGCCGCTAAAACAGGCGTCGAGAAATACGGTAATCGACCGGACATTGAGTTTTGCAAGCTCTTCATAAAGTATATGAAGACTAAAACCGGTTTGGGTCGGATAATTTGCATCGCCATCGGAGGGGATAAGATAAGGAGATTTCTCTTTTAAGTCTGGCACTCCATGTCCGGCATAATAAACATAAACATCCGAACCCGGCTGAACCCGCCTGGCAAGCCAACCATTCTTGGTAAAAAGCTTTTCAAATTCAGCCTTGGTTACTTCGTCGTCAGTTTTAAAATAAATATGGTTTTTATCATCCGGTACCCCAAAAAGATTGACAGTATATTCCTTAAACACGGCTGCATCGCGTTTTGCATAATTTACTTTTTGAATCGTGCGATATCGTTCGATACCCAAAATAACTGCAATAGCGTCTGGATTCTTCATTTTGCTCCTGGGAATGTTCATATCCACATCTGCGCGAAAATCTCTTGAAGAACGTGTGGAAATGGTGAGAAGTTTTGAATCGAAATTGAATCCTTTGCCCTCCAAGTCAATCTGAAATTTAATGATTCGTGAAGCAATACTCTCATCAGCAGTTATTTTGAAAGTGAGGGTTTTTTGAGAGTGCGCGCTGATGACTCCCAGTTCAAACGAAGGGTCGTAGGTGATACCTGTCACTCGGGTTGATGGAATTATGTTAGCAATGACATCCATTGCTGGACCAGCGCCCGTGTTGGAAATTGTTAATTTGATTACGCCAGTTTCCCCGGCATCGAGAAATTTATCGCCGGAAGGATCACTAAACTCACTTTTCAATGATAACGTAGGTTCAGGCAAAAACAGCAGTCCAGGTTTGCTCCTGCCACTGGCCTTCTGAGCCTCAACATTTTGAACAGAGAGCAATAGGATAAATAGTGCTAATGCAATATTCCTCATAACAAACTCCACTGTGTAATTTTAGCTTGCTAACTAATTAGGCGTGCCGGGCGGCTCAGGAAAACCCGCATCACCGTTCTTTTTATTCAATACTAAAAAAACAACGGAGCCAACGCCCAGTAATGCTGTCGCAGAACCGATCCATAACAAAGCTTTGCTGCCTGATGATACCAGTTCAGCCTCCACCACAAAATAGTAATCACTCGCTTTTAATGCACGAGGAACTTCCCTGGAAATATCCCAGACAATTTGCCTGTTCCGGCCTGCAAAACGCCCTCTACCTATATCCCCTTTCAATAATTTAGGATGAACCCGCGTAGACTGAACCTGTTCCCTTCTAACCGTCAAAGTAATTTCATATTGCTTGTTTTGTGGTCCAATCAGATCATAATAAATATAGATTTTTTCTCCAACGAGCTCGAAACGAACATTTTCAACGCGTATTTTATCTTTAGATAGGGCTTGATTTGCAAAAATTGGATGCACCAGCAACGAAATAATTAGAAAAAAACAACTTAGTTTACTACTTCTGCTTATTGTATGCATACTTTAACCTGACACTTATTTCATCAAAATCATTTTTCCTGCAAAAGATTTTTTGGCTTGTGTTTTTAAATAATAAATATAGACCCCGGAGGCAAGCTGGTTCCCGGCGTCATCTCTGCCATCCCAGCTAAACAAGTGTTGTCCCGCCCCAAGTTCGCCTGTATAAACTATTTTGATTTTTTCGCCCAGAATATTGTAGACTATTAGCTCAACCTCAGATGTGAAAGGAATAGTCAGGGGTATGTTGGTTTTCGGGTTAAACGGATTAGGATAGTTGTTACCCAATGCAAATTCCTTAGGAATAACCGATTTTAGTCTTTCGTTTACCGCATCTTCCTTTCCAACTATAATGCTAAACTTTGAGATTTCCGCAGCAGGTGTGAAACTGTAAAGTGAATCTTCCCGCAAGTTAAAATAATTGGCTTTTTCTTCGTTAATAAGATAGACTTCAAACTGCGAAGGAACGCTTTCGATGTCCGATAACACAAGTTGGGCCTGAACTCCCGGGATTGTTTGCACTGCAAATACCCAGGTCTGGGATTCCTCGAACTCAGGTCGGATGTCCGTAGCAAAAGAACTAAAGTATTTATCCCAAAGGGGTCTATGAAAATAGACTGTTGGCGTAAATGCAAGGGTTTCTGGTTTTCGCAGGTCATATGGGTCGAGCCCGGAGCTTGCCATCCGCGAAACGCCAAACCATGCCGACTGATCCGTAACCTCACCCGCAGACAGCTTAATGTTTATCCGCCAAATTCCGGAATCAGATTCTCCCACAGCTAAAGACGATGAAAAGATTAAAGAATATGGAATTTTCAGCGAGGAAAGGCTCGCAGCATTAAATAAAAAGTAGCCAACATAAGGCTGGAAAGTGGATGACTGGTTAAACGATCCCAGGTAAGACCATACAGGTTCGGATATGTTGTTCACGCTCTGAATTTCTGACCAGGACAAAGATGAAGTGAATGGATTGGTAATTAGATTCCAACCAGCGTGCAGGGGAATTTCGACTTCATTACTTGTATTTAGAGGAGCGGATGGGACATCAGTATCAATATTCAATGAACCTTTTTTAATGACCCAGAACGCCCGGCCAACAGAAAAATTAAAAACTGAGCTGCCATCATACTCTTCAACTCCTGTACCATTGTGCCAGTAGAGTTGCCAATCTTTGTTGTGACTCCCTGAAAGAAAATCAGTTATCGGACGGTTACTCGCCCCGGGTAGTCCTACAATTCTAAATTCATTAGTCTTATAGTCTGAAGCTTTATCTCTATCTGGAAAACTCATGGTCGAGTTGACACTGAAGGACGAGGGATAAGCCGGCAGTTCAGTGGTAAAAGTCAGGTCGCTGCCCTGGGTGGTGCCAGAACTATTTGTTGCAACCACACGATAGTGGTAGCCTGTGTTGGGAGAAAGGCCCGTGATTTGCGCACTGACATCTACGGGACTCGACCCACTTACAGGACTTTGCGCCGCCGAAATCTCACTGCCATAGCTCGTTGTCGTACCATATTCAAATTTGGCTGTGGTGCTTTGATCGTTTGGATTCACGGAGGTGCGTTAATTATGGGGGACCGCGAAGGGATCCATCCTCAAATACGTGCACTGGCCGAAGACAAAGGTTTCGCCCTGTTCTCGATCGATTATCGCCTT
>JADFPY010000374.1 GCA_022562085.1 candidate division KSB1 bacterium
ATACAGCCAATTTCTGCCGCCAAAGCTATAATTTCCATCGCTTCGTGGATCCAATCTTATGAGATCTCTGGTGCTGCGTTTAATCGAAGGGAGCTGCTGAATCTGCTCAGAGTTGATGAAAGTAGCCGCTCCGGTTCTGCCGGCGTTCAGGACTTCGTCTTGCTCGGCGATTACTTCAATCAGCTCCATTTCTATCGCTTCTTCCTGAAGTTTAAAATCAATTCTTACGGTCTGGGCCAAATTTACATAGATGTTCTCTTCTTTTTGAGTTTTATATCCGATGAAGGATACCGTAACGCTGTATGGACCTCCAATTCTCATGTTGCGAATGTCAAAGGCGCCGCCGTTTCGAACCGCAGTTCCGTAAGTGGTACCGCTTGGTTCATGGACGACAATCACATTAGCGCCGACGAGGGCTTCGCCTTGAGCATCTGTAACCAGGCCATTCATGGCGCCCGTGGTTACTCCTTGTGCAAAAACGCTGCCGGTTAAAAATAATGACAGACAAAAGACCAGTAGCAATTTGTTTCGTACTGATTTTGTCATCTCATCTCTCCTTTTTTGAGGTTATTAATTTAGTGATTTTTTAGACGATAAGATTCCCTAAGAAGGTAAGATTGAATAAAACAATATAAAAGGAAAATGTTACAAAAGCTTTAAGATTTTAAAGAAAATTAATTTTTTTTAAGAAAAGGAAATAGAAATAGTTTTATACTATATATGTGGAATTAATTTGTAAGATATACAATATATGCTAATTGTCAAGCTTTTTTTAACAGGAGGGAAATTAAATTTGAAAAAGTTTGATAATGTCGATTATTTCTTCGGTCTGGTTGGCGCGGTAATCCGGTTCCCAACTATTATTTCCGCTTTTATCCGAACCATATAAAGCTCCAATTGTTAGTATTTTTACTTCTGGTTTCTGTTCCCGGAGCACCCTGTTCGCGTTGGCCGCACATTTCACATCGGTTTCGTGATCACCAATGTAAAATACATACCCCGAAGCCAAGCCCGTCAGCTTTTCCAGGCACAGGAGCAGTCCATCAGGTTCGGGTTTTTGTTTTCGCATGTCAACTTCTTCATAGCCGACAACAAACTGAAACAGGTCAGATATTTTGTTCTCTGCCAAGGTTTGCTTGATGTGACTTTGAGAATTCATCGAGACGATCCCTTGCGGGAACTCTTTGAGTGATTTAATGACCCGGCCTAAACCAGGGAAAAATTCAATAGGCGTGTCATTTTGCAACTGGTATTCAGTCCAGAGGCTGCCCGCTCTATCTGTTTCTTCCTCGGAAAAGCCGTACTCGGCTTTATACATTTCCCGCCAGTTTTTGTAACTTCGATTAGCCAAATTGTAGGTTTCCAGAGACTGAAATATGGGAAAAGATTCAGCTTCTTTGCCGGTCAGGTCTGCAATGATTTGTTTAGCGACATTAAAATTCTTCCGGGAGGTGTCCACCAAAGTCCCATCGAAATCCCAGATAATTGCTTTTATTTTTTTGCTTAAGGTCATAACCGAGTTTGAGGAATTCAGCCTCAATAAGATTGCTCAGATCATCCCGATACTCATATTTTATTATTAATATGGGATCGAATAATGGAACTAACTTTAGGCCAATTCCGCTTGATTTTCATGTAAAATTCTCGCAACATTTAATTATTGTAATTGTCGAAATTAATATACTGTTTTCTATTTATTTTTTCAACTTTCATTTTATCTTATGGGTCATTTGGAGGAAATAATATGTACTATCTAAATTATGGTAAGATGTTATGTTTCATAGCAGTCCTTTTTATATCACAGAAGGTCATTGGCCAGGAAGTGCCGGTATTATTTCCGGAGCCGCTAAGTCCGCGAATCGCAAACTACAACATCGATGTAAGCCTTGATACGGAAAAACGGCTTTTGGACGGCAAGGAAGTGCTTGTCTGGCATAACAAAACTGGCAGTACTATCAAAGAATTGCAATTTCATCTTTACCTGAATGCTTTTAGAAACTCGAAGTCTACATTTATGGAGAGATCCGGAGGTTCACACCGCGGAAACAGGATCGAGAAGGATGGCTGGGGATTTATTGATGTTAACTCTTTTTTTCTGAAGTACCATAAGGATCAATCTGGACCGCTTCACTTAATTCAACCAAGAGATGCTTTGGAAGGCGGGGTAGATGCGATTGATTTAACCGCCGAAATGCAGTTTATTCAACCGGATAATAATAATGAAAACGATAAAACCGTATTTCGTGTGCCGCTACCAAAACCCTTGCCACCCGGTGAATCAGTAGAAATTGATATCAATTTTACGGCAAAACTTCCGTCACCGCCGTTTGCCCGAACCGGCGCAAAAGAGGAGTATTTTTTTGTAGGACAGTGGTTTCCAAAGATTGGAGTGTACACGGATGAGGGATGGAACACTCATCAGTTTCATGAAACCTCTGAGTTTTTTGCGGACTTTGGAGTTTATAATGTTCGCATGACGGTTCCCGAAGCCAACATCGTTGGCGCAACGGGAGTGGAAGTTTTGGTGACTAAAAACGGTGATGGCACCGCAACGCATTTTTACCATGCCGAAGATGTTCACGATTTCGCCTGGACCACCAGCCCTGAGTTTGTCGAGATTACGGGCAAAGCTCAGGATGTGGATATTCGAGTTTTGATGCAGCCCGATCATGCATATCAGGGTCAACGCCATCTCGATGCCGCCAAATTTTCAGTTGAATATTTTCAGAATTGGTATGGTGATTATCCTTTTCCAAACTTAACGGTTGTCGATCCCCGGCGTGGAGCGGGGGGATCCGGCGGAATGGAGTATCCAACGCTTATCACAGCGGGGACCGTTTACGGCCTGCCTGAAGGCTTGCGCTCAGTTGAAATGGTGATTCTGCATGAGTTCGGACATAATTACTGGTATCACCTTTTGGCATCCAATGAATTCGAAGAAAGCTGGATGGATGAAGGCATTAATTCTTATACTGAAATTCAGATTATGCAAGATGTTTTTGGTCCGGTTGGTGATTCGATTGATCTTTTTGGTATCAAGATTAACATCCAACAGGTCCACAGGATGCAATATATCAACCAGGCAGATCGCGACCCGATGGTAAGGCGCGCCTGGGAATATTATTCCGGAGGCAGTTACGGGACGAATTCATATTCAAAGCCCGCGATTGTGCTGACAACACTGCAAAACTATTTAGGCGAAGATTTGATGCTCAAAGTCATGCGGGAATATGTTAAGCGGTGGCGCTTTAAACACCCGAAGACGCAAGATTTCATCGCTGTCGTAAATGATGTTTCCGGCCAAAACCTCGACTGGTTTTTCGACCAGGCTTTTTTTTCAAACGCCCTGCTTGATTACAGCGTAACCAGTGTTCGTTCAAAAAAAGTAAAAAAGGCAAGCGGCTTTGACTTCGACATTTCGACGACGGAAGAAAAGCCGCTTTTAACGCAGGAAGTTGTCGAAACCGGTGAATTGGTGGCTTCCAAGGATGCGGTTCCAACGATGGACTTGGATTCAGCAACCACAAGTCCTGAGCAGGATGAAACACCTGAAATGTATTTCACTGAAGTGAAGGTGAGACGTCTCGGCGAGTTCAAATTCCCCGTTGAAATCGAAATGGTTTTTGAAAACGGCGAGACCATCCGCGAGCAATGGGACGGCCAGAAAATCTGGACAAAGTATAGCTACACAAAACCCACTAAACTCGTTTCGGCTACGGTCGATCCGGGCAACAAAATTCCAATTGATGTGAATATCACAAACAATGGTCGAACAATTGAGAAGCAGAGACTTGGAATCAACAAACTGTCGGCACGCTGGATGTTCTGGATGCAGTTCTTGTTAGACCAGCCGGAGTTTATGAATCTTTTTGCAGTGATGAATGATATATTCTAAATGATGAAAGTACATTCTTACAGCGCATTCATTTAAGAAAGGATTGAATAATGGTTTTCTCAAATACAATCAGTCAATATTTCAATGGGAAGATCAAATTCGGCTTGCAGACGTCGCGACGACCCTTTCAAATTTTGGCTGTAAAGTACTAGTTAGTAACGCTGATGCTCCCGCGATCCGAGCTCTATATCCGACATTTCATGTTATTACTATAGAACGTTCTTCAGTAATTGCTGCTTCTTCCCGACACCGAAAAACTGTTTCTGAATGTCTATTCGTGTCATAGGAATTGGATATGCTTAAGAATATAATGCCGAGAGACGAACTCGGTGGAATAGCACGAGCCAAAGCCCGCTCCTATATAACACGCACTGTTAACGAAAAAAGGGTCGAAAAATT
>JADFPY010000375.1 GCA_022562085.1 candidate division KSB1 bacterium
AGTATCTAAAATAAAATAACTTAGGAAGAAAAGTCTTTAACACTCTTACACTTCTAACACCCAAACACATCATACCGACCCATTGCAATGTTATTTCAAAAACGCTCCACTGGCAATTCAGATGCCAGGGTTGATTTTTTTTATATTTACTCTTAAGTTGACAGAAAATTTTGCTGTAAATGAAACGTCTAATCAAATATCTCATCGCAAGTGTGCTTCTTTTGGGAGCCATTCTGGTTGGGGTTGTTTGCAATCCCAAACCCCTGGTGTACCGATTAGCCTACCACTCACCGGACGTCCTTTATTTTGTTAAAACCGAAGAAAAAATAATCGCGCTGACCATCGATGATGGTCCGCATCCGGTGGTTACCCCAAAAATTCTGGATGTTTTAAGTGAGTATCAAGTGCCGGCCACGTTCTTTTTGATTGGCGGGCGGGTTGCAGGCAATGAGGAAATCGTCAGACAAATCGTAAGTGAAAGACACGAAATTGGAAATCATCACATGGAAGACGCTCCAAGTATCAGACTTTCAGAAGAGCAGTTCGAGAAGCAATTGCTGCAGGCTCATAAAATTTTAAGCGAGTTCGCCCAGGTGAAGTGGTTTCGCCCGGCCTCGGGTTGGTTTAACCAACGCATGCTGCGCCAGCTCGAAAAATATAATTACAAATGTGCGCTTGGTTCGGTCTACCCTTATGATGCGGCCATTCATAACGTGAGGTTTCTTTCAAATTACATTTTAGATAACGTGTTTCCCGGCGCGATAATCATTCTTCATGACGGCACACTCGAGCGCAAAGCAACGGTGGATGTATTGAAACGAATTATCCCAAAACTCAAAAGTCATGGATATCGATTTGTTACATTAACGGAATTAACAAAATCCAAATAAGCTTATCAGTCTAACGGGTCGTAACTTTTAACACGGAGGAACACAGAATATCACTGATTTTTATATGAAGTACCTTCGGTGTTTTTTCAGTGTTCCTCAGTGTTTAATTTTTTCTTCGTGAACCGTTCTCAGGAATAATTCCCTAAAGGCCTTTGTAACTCGTGCAACGTTCTGCAAATAGCGCAGCATTGAGGAAAGAAGTGTTCAGGTGTTTGGGTGTTAAAGGTGTTGAGGGATTCAAGTCTAAAATAAAATAACTTAGGAAGAAAAGTCTTTAACACTCTAACACTTCTAACACCTGAACACATCACAGCGACCCATGCAAGTTATTTCGAAAACGCTCCACTAGACAATTCTTCGTTCTTATATTATTTTTTTGGAGGGAGCCTTAATGAAAAAAACCGGAATCATTTCTTTTGCATTGACTCTTGCTTTAACATGGGCAGGGACCCTGGCTGCCCAGCAAACCAGACCGTGCGACACCCCGGAAGGGAAGCAATTAGACTTCTGGCTTGGTGAGTGGGAACTAACCTGGCCGGCAGAACAATTTGGCGGTAAAAAAGGTGAGCAGGGTCACGGAACGAACACGATTACTAAAATCCTGGGTGACTGTATCGTTCAGGAAGAATTCCGATTTCCAGGCGGCAAATTTGACGGTCACAGCGTTTCGGTTTATAATATCCAAAAGAAGCACTGGCAGCAAACCTGGGTAGATAATCAAGGTGGGTATTTGCTTTTTACCGGTGAGTTCAAGGATGGTAAAATGGCACTGCGAACCGCACCTTTCCAGCGAAATGGCCAAACATTTATCTCGCGAATGGTGTTTAAAAACATAACCGACAACTCGCTGGATTGGGACTGGCAGCGCTCCCCTGATGACGGCAAAACCTGGACCGACCAGTGGAATATACATTATGAGAGAAAGAAAAAATGAACATCCAATTCCGACCTTAAAATACGCTTATCACTCCCCTCTCATCAAATGAAGCAAATCTTTCCTCGCGAAGGCCAACCGAAAAAGATTTTTTTTTGCCTCTTCGAGTTCTCGGCTAACTGTTTAACGACTTCTTTTAATGGACCGGACTCGAAAACCAACGGCAAAACTGCTGTTTACAATCGTACAAAGATTTGGTTTTTTTCAGAATCAAATAAAAGCCCCCAACCTTTCCTGGTCGAGGGCTTTTCCGCGACAAACTCTAGAGATGTAATAAATTTTAAGAGGGCGCTGAGGCCGCTAAATAAACTACTTTCCGAAAGCAGGCTTCATTGGCGAAATAGTGGTGCTACAATCCATGCAAATCGCAACATCATTTGTAAACTTATATGAACCACAGAGCCGGCACTTTGTCCTGCCAAATTCATCCATATCGTGAAGATATTTGTCGATTTCTTTACCCCACTTCTGCCAGTAGTCTTGATCCATTTTGAAATCGTCCTTCATTTTAAAAGAATCCCCATCATGTTTGATGAATTAATGCGTTATTTATATTACAAATCTCACCGGCTTATAGACAAAAAAGTTGCAGAGTTTCTCCTAAAAAAATTTTACTTTTTTAAAATTCCTCTTGACAAAAGTGAAAACGTTTTCTATATTTAACCGTATGGTTAAATATTATACGGATACCCTTGATGTGACTTTTATGGCCCTGGCGGACCCGACTCGCAGGGCTATTTTAATGCGGCTTACGGAAGATGAACACACGGTCTCAGAACTAGCCGAACCTTTTGATATTTCGCTGCCCGCCGTTTCAAAACACCTGCGCGTTCTTGAGAATGCCGGACTGATTCTGCGAGAAAAACAAGGGCGGGTTCATAAATTTCAGCTCGATGCAGGACCCATGAAGGATGCAGCTTCCTGGATAGAAAAGTACAAAATATTCTGGGAAAAACAATTCGACTCACTCGAAAAATATTTACAAGAACCAAAAAATAAGGAGGAGTAAAAGATGGCGAATGGGAGTGAAACGACACTCAATTTAAAACGAATCTTTAACGCGCCACGCGAAAAAGTATTTCGAGCCTGGACAGACCCGAATGCGCTTAAAGAATGGTTTCATGGCATGGATGACTGGACCACGCCGGTCCATGAAATTGACTTGCAGGTTGGCGGAAAATACCGTTTGGGGATGCAGCCGCCCGATGGCGATACACCCTATGTGGCCTACGGCACTTATCGGGAAATACGGCCGCCGGAAAAGCTGGTTTATACCTGGAGCTGGGAAGGTCAGGACCCAATGGAAACATTGGTCACCGTGGAATTTCGGGAGGTCGGCGATTCGACGGAAGTTGAATTGACTCACGAACGTTTCCCGAATGCGGAAGAAAGAGATAAACACAACGAAGGTTGGGTTGGCTGCCTCGATCAGCTAAGCAAGCTTTTATAATTAATTTAACAATAAAACGTTGTTCAATGCCCAGCGCGGTGAAGCCGCACTGGCAAACGTGAATCGTGAGATGTGAAACGTCTCTCCCAACATAGTGTGTTGGGAAGGGCACCTCTCACGTTTGACGTCTCACATCTCGCAATAATCTTCCAAAGAAAACATGTCATATTTTTTTAAAAAAATGTAAAAGTTTCAAAGATAATACTATAAGCAACTAACATTCTAACCAAATTAAAGGAGGGTTAACCCCATGAAACGCTTTATCACTATTTTAACGGTTTTGTTGGCTTTTACTTTCATCGCATCTCAAACGTATGCAGTGCACGGTGACAGTGCAGCGGAGAAATTTAAGAAAATTAAATCGTTGGCAGGAGAATGGCAAGGCACGCGGGCAATGGATGATAAAACAGTAAATGTCACTTATGAATTGGTATCAAATGGCTCTACGGTTATGGAAACACTGATGCCTGCCGACGAGCCGAACATGGTAACCATGTACCATCTGAATGGCGACAAGCTTATGATGACCCATTATTGCGCCGTGAATAATCAACCGCGCATGGAATCGGTCTCGAGCGATGATGGCATGGTAAAATTTGAATTAAAAGATATCAGCAATCTTGCCAAGCCGGAAGATGGCCACATGGTCAAAATGTCGATCGCGTTTAAAGATGACGATCACATTACCCACACCTGGACCTTCAAGCAAGAGGGGAAAGAGATGCCCGGTGATATCGTGCTGGAACGTAAAAAAATGACTAGCATGAAGTAGCAGTAGGTGCTGCATTTAAGACTTATCTGTGCTGCAAACCTGCAACATTGTGTTTTTTTAGCAAAGTTTGGTAACCAAAATAAATACACATGGATTGACCAAGCTCCACGGGGTTTAAATAAAAAACAATATAGCCACGGATTCGCACGGATAAAGCACGGATAAAGCACGGATAAAGCACGAATTTACTAAATGGACCTTTAAATTTCACTTTTTTAACCTATAATTTCGACAAATTGAA
>JADFPY010000376.1 GCA_022562085.1 candidate division KSB1 bacterium
ACTATGGTAGCAACATTGGATAGCAGCAGTGCAATCCCGATAACCAGGCCGACCACTTCACCGATTCCGCAGCCCAATAAACAGTGCAGTGTTGCGCTGGTTGCGAGTTTCAGTTTTCCGCCGCTGTCGTCAGTCTGGTCCTGGTGCGAAGAATGTTCCGCGTGTTCCATGATATCCCTCCGTTTTGAAATGAGTACTTGAAGTGATTGAGCACCACGCCTCAATATCGCCGTTCAGATTCTGCAATAGGAACATCGTTGGCGCTCATATCCCTGCGCTGCATCAGGCCTGCATCATCAAATTCCCAGTGCTCGTTGCCATGGGTGCGGTACGTTTGGCCGGTATCGGCATCGCGCCATTCGTATTCAAAGCGAACGGAAATACGGTTATCCGTATAAGCCCAGAGTTCTTTCATGAGTCGATAGTCCAATTCCTTCGCCCATTTGCGTCTCAAGAATTCTTTGATGGCTTCTCTGCCGGTAAAAAATTCGGTGCGGTTGCGCCATTGGGAGTCTTCGGTGTAAGCCAGGGCGACACGTTCCGGATCGCGGCTGTTCCAGGCGTCTTCGGCAGCCTTTACTTTTGCCCGCGCGGTCTCTTCTGTGAACGGAGGTTTGATGGCTTGTTTCATTTTTGGTGTTCTCCTTCATTGGTTTGTTAAAAGTCATTTTCCTAAAAGTGCTTTCAGTTTTTTTGTTAACTCACTTTTTGAAATCACCCCGGTTGTTCGGTCGACAACTCTGCCGTGGTTGAAGAAAATCAGGGTCGGGATAGATTCGACGCCAAACTTTGTGGCAATTTGGCCGTACTTGTCCGCGTCTATTTGGCCAAATGCAACTTCACCGGAGAATTCCAACGCCAGCCCCTCGATGATGGGTGTCAGAATGTCGGAAGACCCACTCCATCTGGTACAAAAGTGTACCGAGACCGGCTGCAAGTTTTCAAGCACCCGCTGATTAAAGTTCTTGTCCGACAGGATTAGCAGGTTCGCTTTTTTCTTCATAATCTACTCTTTTTTCGAGTCATTGTTCATAGATGAAATATTTATTTGATGCCACTTCCTTATTAACTCACTGGCATAGTTTCCTTGTTCGTCCTGCCAAAAATGTCCCGCCTCGAGTAGATGAGTTTGATGATTTGGGAAATGCTTCTTAAATCGTTCTAATTGATCTTGTTTAAAGGCGAAGTCTTTTATGCCCCAGGTAAAGAGCACCGGTATACTTCCAATTTTGTTCAAATTCTTTTCTACAGCTTTTTCGAATTCATAAGCTTTAACGAGCTGCCGAGGGAAAATTGCTGTTTGGATACGATTCCCCTTTTTAGCAAAGGGCGCTTTGTACATGGCCAGAGCTTCTTTTGATGGCTTTTTGTAAAAGCCTTTTTTCATAAATACCTGCCACACGCCGTTAAAGCTTCTGCTCATCCACCGACCAATGGGTCCACCCATTAGCCAACTGAAACCTTCATAACGATAATTGCCCTTTAAGGGCCAGGCCCAGGTGTTACCCAAAACTGCTCCAATAATTTTATCAGGATATTTTTCGGCAACACTCAACCCGATGGGACCACCCCAATCCTGAGCGATCAGGATGTAACTGTCAATGTTTAATTTCAGTAAAAATTCTTCGATCACTTTGCTATGCGATTCGGCAAGAAAATCAAAAGTGTCTGTTTGTTCTGATAACCCAAACCCCGGCAAATCAGGCGCTATACATCTAAAATCGCTTTTTAGATTATCTATCATTTTTCGGTACAAGAATGACCAGGTAGGATTGCCATGCAGCATCAATAAAACCGGCCCTTTACCTTCATCGAGGTAATGGATTTTTGTTCCATCATCTAAATGAAGAAAGTTATTTTGAAAAGGGAAAAGGGCTTTGTCTACATTGAATTTCATCATAGTTACCATTCATATTAAGTAACAAACACCGTATTTTTACTTGCTTGATTTCATGGATGTTATTTTTTTTATTTAATTTTTAATTATCTTTTGGCAATCACCATTTTGTAGGTTTAACATAACTAAGATTGGGACGAGGAAAGAAAAATTGTTTATCGGCTGTCTTGTAAAGCTTTATACTATCGACATGCAGATGATGTAGTCTCGGCCAATCATCCGGTTCATCTCCAAATACAATGCGAAACTCAAAAGGAAGCAAAAGACCCTCAACATTGCGATAGTTCATATAGCTGATGGTTGCGACCACAAAGCTGCCCTGGTCTCTCACCGAAAACGTCATATAATCCAAGCGTGCCGTATCTCGGGAAATCCACAATATATACTGGTCAATCGTCTTCTTAGGCTCAAAACCATCCCAGGTTGCCATCACAAGATCATAAATCTTTCCTTCCCATTCTTTCTCACCCATTAATGCAACTGTATTGGCCTCCTGAACGCGGAATGGTAATAACAAAAAATAGTTCCCGGTGGCCACATAAAAAAACACACCGAAGTCTTGCTCAAATACAGGCTCTTCCCCAGGTTCTATCTTGTAACATGCCCAATTCTGCAGCCCCCACTGCAAGCCTTGTTCAGGCCCATCTAAAAATTCAAACCGTCCATTGTCCGTGCCAAGCAAGGTCGTCATCTTTAACTGTTGGGGGTAATGGGGATAGTAACCAAACTTCCAACGATAAGGAGCAAATATGTTATGTGCGGCTACAGCCTCAATAACCTTGAATTGTTTCCATTGCGACCTGCCTCCGTGTGCAATAAGCATTTTCTCAAGTAGCTCCCGCCCTCTTTTCATATCATGAGCTGTGGGATCATGCATTTGTATGTTTTCCGGCAAAGGGATGGAAACCTTCCGCATTATCATTCCGAAAATCAATGCCATGAGTGCTACGGATGTCAGGCCAATAATGATTTTTTTTCTCATCTTATATTCCTTTAATCATTTAAC
Organism: candidate division KSB1 bacterium; assembly: GCA_022562085.1. Taxonomy (NCBI): domain Bacteria; kingdom Pseudomonadati; species Candidatus Zhuqueibacterota bacterium. Next base: position 2,904 of record JADFPY010000376.1, read on the forward strand.
TTCTGAACTCGACAACATGCGCGCGAATGAATTCCGCCAACGATTGTGGCGGCCGGCCGCCGATTTTTTCCACCACGTCCGTTTCAGCACTAAAGACACCATCTTGATGGTCCTGGGCCACCGCCGCCAGATGGGTCGCCAGGAACTCGGGCATGCCTGCCTTTTCCACGAGCGCCGTGCGCCATTGCTGGATTGGCAAGTTCACGTACTCAACAGGTTTACCGAGTTCCGTCGTAAGCACCTCTGCCATTTCCGCGATCGTCATGTCCCGGGGGCCGGTGAGGATATAATGCTGACCGACGTGGGGTTCTGGATCCGCCAGAATCCCGACGACGACCCGCGCGATGTCCTCGGCCGTTACCGGTGCATGCTTCCCATCACCGAACGGAAGAACTAACTTGCCGGCTTCAGCAATGCTTGGGCCGCTGAAGAGGTAAAGGTCTTCCGCGAAGAAGGTCGGGTGAATGTGTGAGGCGCCAATGTTGGCCCAGTCCAATACCTGTTCCGACAACCAGTGATGGCGGGCCAACGGACTTGTGGCTTTCTCTCGTGCCGAGATTTGAGACATATTGACGAGCGCCCTCACCCCCACATCACGGGCGGCTACAGCCACGTTGGTGGCAGCTTCCAGCAGCCGGTCACCCTGAGGGGGGTAGCAGAAATAGAATCGCTTGACGCCCCGCATGGCAGATCGAACTGACTGGAGGTCCAAAAAGTCGCCTTGGAGTATCTCGGCCCCGAGTGCTTCCAGCCGCTCCGACCGTTCATCAATCCGGTGTACGAACGCACGCACAGGGAATTCACGCTTCAGGAGCTGCTCGACCACAAAGGTACCCGTTTTGCCGGTGGCTCCGGTAACCAAGATCCTTGGCTTAGACATAATCATTTCTCATTTTTTATGATTTGTAAGTACTTAATTTTATAGCGCCTTAAGGTTGTGTTTCGCAATTGTGCCCTTACTCGACATCATCGGGACAACATGATTTTAAAATATCCGGATTTGACTTGGCGACTCCTTCTGCAATTTCCTCACTCGTGTAGCGCGGCGTGATGTGTTGTGGGCAATTCCAATCATAGGCCTGGATTCTAAAAATGATCAGGCGTTCAATATGGGCCTCATAGCCGGGCATCTTCAGATTTTGTAACAATTCCACATTCTGCCCGGCATCGATCACTTCCGATTCAGCCCATATTTTCAGACGTTTTTGAGAAGGATAGTCCATAAAAAATAAGGACGCCTTGCGGCTTGAATTCATATTACCAACGCTGATATATTGCATGTTGCCCCGAAAGTCTGCATAACCGAGCGTTGTCTTATCAATTACTTTCAGAACTCCTTTGGGACCGCCTCGGAATTGCACATAGGGCCAGCCATTCT
>JADFPY010000377.1 GCA_022562085.1 candidate division KSB1 bacterium
GTTAATTTTTTTTAAAAAATCGCCCCTCGCTATCTCGCTTATCGCTCCTCTCCATTTTCACTCCACCACCAACTTAAACCCTTTGCCGTGCACATTTACTATTTGAAGCTGACTGTCTTCTTTCAGATATTTTCTGAGTTTGGTAATAAAAACATCCATGCTCCTGCCATTGAAGAAAGTATCTTCTCCCCAAATAAGCTTAAGAGCCAGCTCACGTTCCAGAATCGCATTTTTATGTAAACAGAGAAGCCGAAGCAGCTCAGCTTCCTTATAGGTAAGCTTTTGTTTCTTGTCGTGAATTTGCAAAACTTGCTTCTCGGTGTCGAATTCATAGTCGCCAATCGAGAACATCTTCTGGTTTTCTTCAACCGTCGAATGCTGGCTTCTTTTTAAAACCGCCTGAATTCGCAGCAGCAACTCTTCCATACTGAATGGCTTGGTAATATAATCGTCCCCGCCGATCTTAAACCCCTCGATGCGATCTTCCTTGAGCGCTTTTGCCGTTAAAAAGATGATTGGAATGTCCTGGTTTATTTTTCGAATTTCACCGGCTAAAGTAAAACCGTCTTTTTTGGGCAGCATCACATCCAGCAAACACAAGTCAAATTGATTTTGAAGGAAGGATGTCCTGCCCTCTTCGCCGTCGACGCAGAGTTCCACCTCAAAACCCTGCAGCTGAAGATTCTCCTGCAGGATTAATCCCAAATTCGGATCGTCTTCAATCAATAAAATTTTAGCTGAATTTTTTAACAAGCGACCTTCCTAAAACGTTGTTTTATATCGTCTTTGCGAATCCGCAATAGCGGATGAAGCAATCTGCTTGCCCCATCCCAGGAGATTGCTTCGTTCATTTCATTCGCTCGCAAAGACGGACTGAGTGAGCGTTTAACATTCTGTGATGATCGGCAAAACCACCTCAAACGTCGAACCTTTCTCCGGCTCGCTATTTAAGCTAATCGAGCCGCCGTGCGCTTCAACCATGAGCTTGACATAACTCAGGCCAAGTCCAAAGCCTTTCACATCATGAACATTCCCGGTCGGCACGCGATAATACTTATCAAAAACATGCTTTTGTTCCTCCGAATTCAAACCGATGCCGTTGTCTTTTACTCTTAGTTGAAAGTTTCCATCATTATTGTCTGTGGAAATCGTGATGCTCGGTTTCTTCTTGGTGTATTTGATGGCATTATCTATTAAATTATGAATTATATTCGCCAGGTGCAGGGCATCCGCCTCGATGATATGTGCTTTTGCCCTGAGTTGCGAAATAATTTTTCCTTTTTTCGCCTCAACTTGAATGGACATCTTCTGCGCGGCTTCATCTATCAGCTTGTGAATATCCACTTGAGTTTTGTTCAGCTCAAAATCCCCTTCCTCAAGCACAGCCATTTGCAGGATTTTGTCCACCTGATTTCGCATGCGCAGGTTCTCGTCATAAATTATGCCGCCGTAACGAAGCACCCGCTCTTTGTTCTTTATATTTTCAGGTTTGGAGATCGCCTCACTGGCCAGCGAAATCGTTGAAATCGGCGTCTTGAACTCGTGGGTCATATTATTGATGAAATTTGTCAGCCGGTTGGAAAATTCTTTTTGTTTAAAAATAGTTCGAATGGTGAAAACGAAGCAGACCACGATGACCGAGATGAAAATGAAGGAGATAAATACCGAAGTACTGATTTGCTTAAAGAGGTACATGCTCTGCTGAGGGAAGAAAAGAGCAAGGTCATTTGCCTCCACCACCAGATCATTGGGAAACAGCCGGCTCTTAAACTCCGAGGTCTTTAGTTTATTTCCCAGTTCTGAGTTGCCGGCCATGATGACGCTGTCTTTGCCGGCGCCCACCACAATTCCGTAAGTATATGCCGTGTAGATATCTTTCTCTTTTAATGCCTTTTCGAGCAAAGAATCGAGTAGGGTCATATTGACTCTGCTTTCCACGGGTTCCCGCTTTGATTCAGTCCACTGTTTGAAGATGCGGTTAATTAAAGTCCGGCGGTTTTTTTCAGAAGACAGATCGCCCGTGTATTTTTGAATATGTCCCTTTCCCATCATCATTATATAAGAAGAGCTGTCCGTGGTAAAATTAAAATTGAATTGGACGCGTGAGGGATTGGAACTTTTGAGTTGAATTTCATGCTGACCTGCGGTTTTGAACCCGTCTTCAACTTTCTCCACCACTTGCCCAAGAGAATCAAGAAGCATGATCCGCACGTATTGAGCACTCGGGAGAGAGTAAGTCAGCTTGCTGTTATCTAAATTCACCGACGGCGCGGGCGGGCGCTTGAATCTACTTTTAACTTTGATTTGTTTCGCACCATCACCGACAGAATAATAAAATGACGATGTGTTTTCGAGAATCTCTTCTTCAGCTTCAACGGAAACTTTGAAAACATCGGTGACGGCTTCTCTTGTTTCGAGCTTTTGCACCACGGTAGCTAAGGCCGCATTTACATTTTGACCGAAGGCCTGCTTTTTTAACTCCAAGGCATTTGCCAGCAAATAGATTTGAATGCAAATCAGACCAAGCAACGCAGCGGTCGTCAGCACGATGATGGTTGTGACGGTTTTCTTTTTTAATTTCATGGGTTCTGTTGCAACCTAAAAAAGTTGTCATTCCCGCGAAAGCGGGAATCCATTTCGCCCGAGGATTTTTGTAAGCCACTGGATGCCTGCTGAAGTTTACCCCTGCGCAGGCAGGGGCAGGCATGACTATATTATGGTTTTATGAATTATTAATCAAATCTCAAAACCCTTCAAGGTTATTTTAGTTCGGCTTAATTTACGAAAAAAATCCTATTAAAGCTCCATCTTTAACACTTTTTAACACTTTCTAACACTCTTTAACTATCCTAAGTGAAAACAAATTATTATCTTATGGCGTCTAAAGATTGTGTAAACTCACAAGTCATTCTGGAGGCTTCAAACGTATGAAGAAAATTTTTCTTATTTTATTGGCAGTCACTGCTTTGTCAATTCACTCGATTTATCCGCAGCTCAAAAATGAACTACGCAAAAACCTTGATGAGTATATGACCCGGCTAACCGAACTCGGTTATTCAGGAGCGCTTTTGGTTGCCAAAGAAGGCGAGGTTATTTTTTCTAGAGGGTACGGGTTGGCAAATCGAACTGAGCAAACCCCTGTTACCCCGGAAACGATTTTCACGACCGGCTCAGTCACCAAGCAGTTTACCGCCGCCGCGATTCTAAAACTTGAAATGCAGGGCAAACTTAACGTCCGGGAACCCATTACAAAATATTTTAAAAACGTTCCTGAAGACAAAAAAGCAACCACTCTCCACCATCTTCTGACGCACAGCGCTGGTCTCAAATCTGCCCTGGGGTTTGACTTTGCTGAGATTAGCCGGGACGAGTACATCGAACTTGCCATGAAAACACCACTAAATCGTCCTCCCGGTGAGACGTACGAATATTCAAATGTTGGTTTCAGTCTGCTGGCCGCGATTGTCGAGCAAGTCTCCGGTCAATCTTATGACGCATTTTTGCAAGAGCACCTCTTTAACCCCGCCGGCATGGAAAATACCGGCTATCCGAAGTCAAACTGGAATCCCAAAAAGCTTGCGCATGGATATCAAGGCGACAAAGATTGGGGCACCTTCCTCGAACACAAAATGGCAGAGGACGGCCCTTACTGGCATCTTCGCGGCAACGGCGGTGTTCACTCGACGACCGGCGATATGTACAAATGGCATCTCGCTCTTCAAGAAGATAAAATTCTTTCGAAGGAAGCGAAGGAAAAAATGTACACGCCGCACATTCGTGAAGGAGAGTCTCCTTCCTATTATGGTTACGGCTGGTCTGTAATGGACACACGCAACGGCAAGCTGATCACCCACAACGGCGGCAACCCCTACTTTGCGGCGGATTTCCTGCGTTATGTTGATAAAGATGTGACCATTTACGTTACGTCAAACAGCGCTGAGCAGCGGGCGTTTCGAATCAGCCGGACAATTGCTAAAATTGCCTTTGGCGAAGATTACTCGCTGCCGCCTCTCAAAGTGGAAACTTTAAGCGAGGCGGATCTACAGAAAACCGAAATGGGAAGACATGCTCTGGCATTTCTTGAATTGCTCGGCGCTAAAGATGACGATTCCGCGCGCAATTTGATTAAAGAGCATTATTCGGCAAGAGTCCTCGAAAAGGCATCTGTCGAAAAACAGCTTCGCGCTTTACAGCCGGATCGGGATGAGATTGGAGCCGTGGAAATTGGTAAAATTGT
>JADFPY010000378.1 GCA_022562085.1 candidate division KSB1 bacterium
TTTAATCGCTTTTGCTAGCTTGCGGTAGCCTTTCTCCTCCTGGCTAGCTACTTGACCGACTACATCAGGTGAATCGTGAATCTCTTTGATCATGTAGTGGTCAAAGCCCTCTTTGTCGATTTTGCCTCCTTTGAGATTAATCTTTTTTGTTTTGTAGTTTATTTTTTTACCCCTTTTTTTTCCTGCCTATTTGGGAGACAACATTTTCGAGACGGCCATTTTTATTTTAGAACTTCCCTTTTTAAACTTCCAATCTTCCATCCATAGACCTTGGAGAATCAAATGAAATCACTGACTGAACATCTCTGGTTTGATATTCCCAACCGCCGGGATTATATCAACATAACGAGTAAAGTTGAGGAATTAGTAGAGAAGAGCAATGTGGGGGAAGGGTTGTGTCTGGTCAACGCCATGCACATTACGGCATCTGTTTATATCAACGATGCGGAAAGCGGCCTCATCCAGGACTATGATGACTGGCTTGAGAAACTGGCCCCGCACGAACCGATTTCACAGTACAGGCACAACCGCACCGGTGAAGACAATGGTGACGCGCATTTAAAACGGCAGATTATGGGCAGAGAGGTTGTGGTGGCAATTACAAACGGTAGGTTAGATTTTGGCCCGTGGGAACAGATTTATTATGCGGAATTTGACGGCAGGAGAAAGAAACGGGTTTTGGTGAAAATTATCGGAGAATAATTTATCAGGGATTGCGAACGGTTACAATTAAATTATAAATCATACCGATCAACCAGCCGCATATTCCGCCAAAAACAGCACCATAAAAAAGACCGATAACCGAACCGGCCCAGGTAACGGAATAGCCGATAAAATACTGTCCTAAAAGTTCGAGGTGCGGCCCGACATGTTCTCCACCTTTTATGAGCAGCCAAACTGTCATAACAAACAAACCCAATCCACAAATAATAGCAAAAATCAGAGCAAGAATATTAGCATGAATTCTCGCTATTGTGTGGCTTATTTCCTGGGTTTTAGCGAATTGGCTCATTTTAATCCTTTCCAACGGGGTTAGATTTTATCAAGAGCATGCCTTCTTCTCTCAGTTTGAGCACGTCGATGCACAAGAAGAGCGTACGCCGATAACCCCCAGTTTCTCAAAAACGCAATCGAACTCCCGAGCAAAAATCCAAGAAAACCTGCATCAAAAAAACCAATGAGAGCTCCCCTCCAACTCACTTCAAACCCGTAAAAATATTGCGCCAGAAGCCGCAATCGTGGCCCGACAACCTCTCCCCCTTTTAGCAGGAGAATCGATGTCGCTAAAAAAATGAGAATACCAAAAACAGTTCCAACCGAGAGGCCCAACGCTAAGGGATCTAACCTGGCGAAAACTTTTTCGATAATATCATCCACCGATAGTTTTGACTCGGTCTCTACTCTGGTTGGAATCAAACGGTCACCGGTTTGATGTCCCTTCGTGTTAACCTCTTCATGGTACTCCATTTCAGTATTAACAGACCAGACATCATTGGTTTCGCCCGTCACGTTCCGGGCCGCATAAACACCGGTGAGCATCGAATGATCCTGGTTATTGTAACGATGCAGGCCATTTCGGCCAATGGTCTGCAAATTCGTGAAAGTATCTATGTATTGACGAATTGTCGACAGGGTTTCCTGGTAATCGCGATCATAAATCGGATAGGCTTTTTTCATGCGAACCACTGTCCCATCGATGACCTCCGAGGCTTGAATAAACCCCAGTTGTACACATTCCCGTACACCAAAATCTATGAGCCGGTCGTCTGACCAGGTCCACTCCTCGTCTTTGTCCCACAAAAAATATTCAAGCCCCAAAGATGACTTCGATGAATCCGGAACCATTTCCGGACTCCAGTTTTTGTAGTTTTGAATCCGCCCCATTTTCACTTCGGGGGTATGAATATAAATCCAATTATCGGGAAAAACTTTTTCCCGATTCACAATCAAGACAACAGTCAGATAATCGCGATACCGCAACCTGTTTGCTGCTTCCAAAACTTCATCAGGTGGTGCCGGACTCAGGGAATGAATCAATTCTCTGAGCGGCATGGTCGATACAAAATGATCACCGCTGTATTCTGTCATCTCAGCTGAACCATGGCGGGCCACCACACACTCAACGCGTCCATTTTTGTGGCACACTTGCTCAACGCGGGTATTGCGGATAGTTGGGTTGCCATTTTCCGCCAACGAACTCTCGCAATGTTCCCACATCATGCCGGGACCCAACCGAGGATAAAAGAATTCATCAATCAAAGTCGTAATTATTTCCCCGTTTGAGTTTCTTTCGCCAAACAAAGCATTCCGGACGGCTGCGCTTAAAGACAAATTCTTTATCCGCTGCGCGGCCCAATCTGCTGAAATTTCGTTACAGGGGATTCCCCAAACTTTCTCTGTGTAATTTTTGAAAAATATGTTGTACAACCGATGTCCAAACCGGTTCGTGACCCACTGCTCAAAATTGTTCTCCTCCCGGTTAGGAAAAAATCTTGACTTGGAGTAGCTTAGACATACCAAAAGCGCCTCGACCGGACCTAAGCCGGCAAGTGCGTTCATCGCCTTAAGCGGATAATCATAGAAATGTCCGCGATAGTGAATTCGTGACAATCTGGGACGAACCAGAAAGTCTTCTTCAAGTATTTCGTGCCAAAGTTGATTAATATAGGGCACTTTTGAGAAAAATCGATGACCTCCGATGTCAAAGCGGTAACCCTGGTAATTTGCGGTGCGGGCTATTCCACCTACTTGATTGTCCGCCTCGAGTATGACTGATGACTTCCCGAGTTTTGACAATTCATAGGCAGTCGTAAGTCCGGCAGGCCCGGCCCCAATAATCAATGATGCATTCATCTTAGCTGTCCTTCAAGGCCTCTTGCTTAATAATTTACCTTAAGATTTCCTTTTTTAAAAAAATAAGTTATTACGCCAAGGAAGAAACTCAGGCCGCTGTAATAATAATAGAGAAAGTGAAACGGAACGGCCAGGGCTGCAAAAGAAAAATCTCTTTTTTGCTTAAAAAATCTATATAAGTCAATGTTGATTATTAAAACGGTAAGAAAAATCAAGACCGGCAGAAACATTAATTGCTTAAAAAACCCTACAAAAACAACAGTGGTTAAAAGCAGCAGATAAACGAGAAAAACAGACAAGCGCTGAGACGTACTTACCTTAAGATCGTTGAGCATACTTCTGTCACGGAGCATCAAATGAGTCCAGGGAATGCCTCTATCCAAAACGTCAGTTTTAATCAACCCCCAAAAAGTCCAGCGTTTCAAATGCTTTACCTGGATTTCCTTTTTCAGCATAATTTTATGATGAGTCTTTCTAAGCCGGTATCCGAGTTCAATATCTTCGATCGCCGGTCGTTTAAATGATTCACTAAACCCTCCGGCTTCCATGAAAACATTCTTTCGAATCGCGCCGCAGCCTGACCAGAACGTGCTTGCGAGTTCACTCGATTTTTGATGAACATAGTGATGGAACAAATTTTTAAAATCCGAAATAACGACGTTTCGTGCGGCTGATCATCATAAGAGCCGATTATCGCAGCGACATCGTTATGCTCTTGAAATGCTTGCTCAATTTTTGAAATTGTGTCCGGAAAAATCAGCACATCCGAATCAATAAAAATTAGAATGTCGGCTGAACTGCATTTGGCGCCAAAATTTCTGGCATGAGCAGGTCCGTGATTTTCAGAGAGCTCGATTACTTTAACCGGAAATTGTTTGGCAACTGAAACGGTATCCTCACTCGAATTGTCATCCACAACCAGGCATTCGAAGTTCTCAAAATCAGAACCCGTCACGGCCTCTAAACATTTTTTAAGCCCATTAGGATCGTTATAAACAGGAATAATAATTGAAACTGTTGCTTTACTTGGATGCAATTTTTTTCGAAATTTTTACGCTACTGAACGGTACAAAGAAGGCCGCTCTAATGAATCAGGTGAAGGTTTTGAGTGCTTCAGCCAGGCAGAATCAATCTCAACGGAGATGGCTTGATGAATAATCTCTATTCCTACCAAAAGTCGTTGTTTTCCGCGGCTGTGAATTATTTTACCCCTGATTCCGGAAAATGGTCCGGCAGTAATTTCTACGGGATCTCCACAATTGAAATAAGAAGCAGTTTCAACCCGATCCGGGTATTTGAGCAGTTGACGCACATCTTCGATCTGCGCATCCGGAATCGGAGACGGGGACCCATTAAACTCAATAAACCTAA
>JADFPY010000379.1 GCA_022562085.1 candidate division KSB1 bacterium
ACGCCTGCTCTGTTTTTATCCGCTCCCGTAAAAGCCCCCTTAACATATCCAAAGAGCTCGCTTTCTAACAGATTTGCTGGCAGTGCACCGCAGTCAACAGCAACAAACGGGGCGTCTTTTCTGGAACCGTTAAAATGAATCACTCTCGCAATGAGCTCTTTACCGGTGCCGCTTTCCCCGTTAATAAGAACTCTGGCATCAGTGGGAATGATGCGGTCCAAAATCGAGAATACTTTTTTCATCACAGGGCTTTGACCGATAATACCCTCGTACGCGTATTTTTCAGAGACTGCTTTTTTAAGATTATGCGTCTCTTCGAGCAGAGCTTCATGTTTTTGTGCATTCTGAATGAATTGGGCGCAGGTTGAGCTTAGCTGCTCCATTATCCGGAGTTCCCGTGCACTAAAAAGGTGGTTCTTATTTTGGGAGATGAGGTTCACGACACCTATAATTTCCTCGTCTAATTTGAGAGGAATAGAGATAGCCGAGCAAATATCTTGATACTTATCAAGTATGTTCTCTTTGCTGAATGTTTTGCCCAGGTCGTTTGTAAGTAACGGTTCTTTATGTACAAAACACCAGCCGGCCAGGAGTCGGTTCATATACTCATCTAACTTTTCTTCTTTTGAAGCGCCTTCACGAATAAGCGTTTCCCCTTCTTGAACTTGTCCGGCCCGGATGATTAAGATAGAGCCCTGGTCAGCCTGACAAAGTTTAATCGCTGAGCCGATAATGTGTTTAAGTGTTTCCTCGACTTGCATTGTTGACAATATTCTTGAAAGGGCTGAATTTAGCGCTTCAAAATCATGCAGCTTTTCCTCCATCAAACGGAGGGTATCATTTGGCGGCTTGGTAGATTTCTTTTTGGTGGCAGGTTTCATAGTTTCTGTAGGCGTTTCTTCAAACAGGCAAACCCAGTTTTTTCAGGAGTTTGGTGTACCGGGCGTCGCGGGTCATTTCTTCAGGAGCTGGCCAGATCTTCAAGTAAACGACCCACCAGGATCGCTCCTCAAAAGCTTTATCAAAATATTGAAATGCAGCATCCAATTCATTCAAGCCCACGTGCACCCAGGCAAAATACGCCGCTGAGATATATTCGTTTTTTGCTCTACTTTTCAACTCCTTCATAATCTTTTTCGCTTGCGTTCTCTTGCCGGAGATTCCAAATGCGTATCCTAAAACCGCGGCGACGGCCGCATAATCGCCAGATAAAGTCAGGGCGGTTTGTAATGATTCAATGGCTGCACTAAAGTCACATTTTTCCAGTAAGGCGAGGCCGAGCCAGAGATGTGCCGGGTAAAAGTATGGATCTAACTCAAGAACTTTTTGATATTCCCTTACTGCCAAATCGTTCTCTCGGGCATAATAGTGAAGTCTGCCGACATCCGTGCTAATCTGCAAAGATAAGGGGTCAAGTTCCTGAGCCCTATGAATTTCTTTTAGTGCATCATCAAATTTGCCAAGAATGCGCAGTTGACCGGCATACCATTGATGGGCAATGGCGTAATTAGGGTTCAGGGCAATTGAATATTGGAATGCTTTTTCTGCCTTGGCCCAATTCCATTCGTAGGACGATTCTACGGCGCCCAGCGCGTTGTGGGCTTCTGCCATATCCGGATCGATTTCCATTGCTTTGAGCGCGGCAGCCTTGGCTTTTGGCCACACATCGTTCGCCGGCAGGTATCCGTAAATTCCAATCAGAGCATAAGAATCTGAAAGGCCACTATACGCTAATGCGTAGGTAGGGTCTTTTTCGATGGCTTGATTGTAGAAAGAGATGCTTTGCTTGAAACTGTCCACAGTGCGTTTATTCCAGTGATAACGTCCTTTCAGAAATAATTGATATGCTTCGTTGTCAACTTCATACTGTCTCGCAAGGTGTTTTTTTTCATTTCTAGTCAGCTTTAGTTTGAGTTTTGCTGAAATATCTTTTACAACTTCTTCCTGGATTTTAACCACATTAGTAAGCTTTTTGGTATATTGCTCTCCCCAAATCTGACTACTATCGCTGCCCTCAACCAATTCAACTCCAATTGAGATATTATCCGATCGCTGACTGACCCACCCCAACAATAATTTATTCACGTTCAGTTCACGGGCAATCTTTTGAATCTCAATCTGCTGGCCTTCATAATGAAATACAGATGTCCTTGAAATAACTTTGAAATTCGAGAATTGAGAGAGGTTCCTAATTAAGCTTTCTGTGATACCCTCGCTCAGGTATTCAATTTCATCATTGCCTGAAGGGTTGCTGAAAGGGAGAACTGCCAGTGACTCGACTTTTTTTTGTTGGGAGTCCGAATCTTTTTTGACTTTGTGATGCTGGATGTTTGGGGGTCTGCTTTTGCTGTAAGATCCGGGGTTTTCAGCAATTCTTTTGAGGTCTTTTATGAGTGCGGTGCAGGTTTGGTATCTTTGTGGTAGAGATTTTTCAAGCAATTTAAAAACAACACTCCGCAATTGTTCCGGAATACCTTCACGAAGCCCCTGCAGTGGCGGCGGATGTTCGTTCAAAATCAGGTAAAGGATTGTGAATTCGAACTCACTCTCAAAAGGCTGTGTCCCGGTCAGGATTTCATATAAGATGGTTCCGAGTGCCCAGACGTCGGTGCGGTGGTCAACGTTTTCTCCACGTATCTGTTCCGGTGAGATATAGGCGAATGTACCTAAAATTGTCCCGGACTTTGTAATTTCAGTCTGACCAATTAATTTCGCTAAACCGAAATCGATGATTTTCACCTCACCACGTTTGGTAATAATAATATTTGACGGTTTAATATCCCGGTGAATGATGTCCGCTTCGTGGGCTCTTGATAATCCAGTAGCAATTTGAATTGCATAATCAATGGCTTCATTTATTTCAAGAGGTCCTTGTTTAAGTTTATCCTTGAGGGTTTCACCGTCGTATGAAGCCATGCAGATAAAGAGCTCCTTTCCGGCTGTTTCATCGATTTCAAATATTGTGCAGAGATTAGCGTGGTCGAGGGAGGATGCAGTTTGCGCTTCATTCATGAATCGTTCGTTAGCTGCAACATCTTTCGTTAGCGAGGGCGGTAAAAATTTGAGTGCAACCGTTCGTTTGAGCTTGATGTCAAGGGCTTTGTACACCACTCCCATTCCACCTTCCCCTAGTTTTTCAAGGATTTTGTAATGTGAAATTGTTTTGCCGACCATAGTATCAGAAGTATGAATTGAAAGGAGAATTAAGGAAGATAAGCGAGAAAGATTTAACTGTCAAGGATTTCGGCTGGCGGGTCTACGAGAAGGAGTAGGACGGAAGACACACCGAGAAGATGCACCATCCTCTCAATAAAGTGGCTTACAATGGAACCTCGGGCACTATAGAGGTATACATAAAGACACCCTGTACTTGTATCGGTCAACTAGTGAAATGTTTAATTATTTGCTCATTGCTTTAACTATTCTATCTTCTTTAATTAAAACATCTCGCATTAGTAATTTAAAAGGAAATTGTTTATGCTTTTTTGACTTTTTGAATCCTTCTAAGATTTTCAATAAAGAAAATGCCGTTATCAAAGATAAATTTAAGTCATATTCTAGTTCGGTTTCATTTACAAAGTCATCACTGAAGTCAGGAGCAATTAATAGCGATTTTATTACGCTATAATTATTCTTTTCAGTTAGTGCAATATATGATTTCATCTGCCTCGAAACAGAACTAAATTTATTATAACCGCTTTCTTTTATAGTTTTACATTCAACTAAGATTAGTTCATTATTTCCGAGATTCATAAGAATATCGATTTTATCCGTTTTTGTGTTTATTTGTTTTCTTAATTTTTCATCAACATTAAATCCCAATTGTGCAAAAATTGATTTTGTTATTTCTTCAAATTTTAAACCTAAATCGGCTTCTTTAATTTTTATGCCATTTTCCTTTAGAGCATTTAAATCCCGGAAACCTATGTTTTCAAAATTTTCGATATATAAATTTTCTGAGTCTTTATATGAAGTCAAAATATTTAATATATCATTCCCACGAGTTTTAATTCCTTTTCTTTTAATGAACTTTACTAAATCCTCCGTTGATAGTACTTCAAGTACATCTCTCGGCTTAATATTGAAATCCAGCAAAAACTCACTTTTAAGGACATTCTCTTCCTGCAACTGAAATTCTGATTTTACAAGGTTATTCAACCGTGCAATGATTTCACCTAACTCAAGTAGTAGTTTTTCATAACCATCAATCGAA
>JADFPY010000380.1 GCA_022562085.1 candidate division KSB1 bacterium
TTGCAACCGACAGAATAATCCATCCACAGGGGATGCCGTTTGGGATGCATGCGAATCGACTCGTCGCGAGTTAAAGTGATTTTGACGGGTCTTTTGAGATGATAGGCAAAAAGCGCGGCGTGCCCTTGAATCGACAAATCTTCTTTGCCGCCAAAGGCGCCGCCATTTGGAACCATTACAACTTTGACTTTTTCCAAAGACAGATTTAAGAGCTTGGCAATCTGTTTTTGATCTTCATAAATGCCCTGGCCTTGTGAAAAAACTTCGATGCCATCATACCACGGTTTTGCTATACTGCTTTCCGGTTCCATAAATCCATGCTCAATGGTTTGCGTTTGAAACTTACCGCTTACAACAAAATCGGATTTTTGCAAAACTTCATCGGCATTGCCAAGTTTCATTTTTGTCGTCGATAGAACGTTACCATTGGCATGAATTTTAGCAGCCTCTGGTTTTAAGGCGTCGTGCGGATCAGTTATTGGTTTCAAAACTTTATATTCGACTTTTATCAGATCAATCGCTTCACGGGCAATGGCTTCAGTTTTAGCAACAACGCCTGCTATGACATCACCGACATAACGAGTCAGTTCTCCGACCTTAACCATGGTCGGCCAATCGGGAACAATGAGTCCGACATTTCGATCTCCGGGAATTTCATCTGCAAGAAAAACCTTTGTCACGCCCGGCAATTTTTTTGCTTGACTTGTATCGATAGATAAAACTTCGGCACGCGGATGGTCGCTAAATTTCAAGGCGCCGTAAAGCATATCGTCAAATTTCATATCGCAGACGAACGGTCGCTGTCCGAGAACGACGTCGTAAGAATCATATTTCGGCAACCTCTCACCAATTTTACCTGTACATTTGCCATTGGAGTCAGATTTGCCGTTTCTTAAATTTTCTCCGGCGCATAAAATTGAATCGATGATTTTTTTATAACCTGTGCAACGACACAGATTTGGAGTCAAAGCATTGGTGACTTCTTCTCGCGTTGGCTCGGTATTTTTATCCAATAGAACTTTTGCCTGCATGACGAATCCGGGAATACAAAAACCGCACTGGACGCCGCCTTTGTCCAGAAAAGCATTTGCGAAAACCTCCTGCGTTTTTTGATCTAACCCCTCAATTGTCGTGACCTCACCATCAACGACTTTTTTCATTGAAATGGCACAAGAGAGAACCGCACGATCGTTAAGCTCCACCACACAGCAGCCGCATGCTGCTTGAGGGGCGCAACCGTCTTTGGGAGAAATGATGTTTTCATGCTCTCTCAGATAGCTGAGGAGCAGAAGCTCAGGGTCGCCATCATAAGTTTTTGTTTTGCCGTTTAAAGTAAATTGCATAAAATTGTCCTTCTATTTTTTTCACAGATCGTTTTTGATATTTTAGGGCCGCTCCGGCTCCTCGCCCCGTGGGATAAGTACCACTTTTTTATAAAAATTATCTCCGCTTAACTATCCAACGGGGCGAGGGATCCTGCGCGGGCTTCGCGCGCCTCCTTCCCGACTTCATTATTATATATTTAAGGAACGTCGGGAAGGGGTCGCACTCCGCAAAATCCTTTCAAATAAAAAAATCACTAAGCGTATTTCAGTCTTCCCTTAGGTTTGGGAATTGGCCGCCCTAATTCTTTGGCAGTTTCAATCCATTCTTGAATAATACCTTCTACATTCTCGACGGCTTCCTTGTAAGTTTTGCCATCCGCTGCACAACCCGGCAATTCCGGTACTTCCGCGATGAAAGCTTGATCTTCATCACTCCAATAAATCTTTAATTCAAATTCAGACATCTAATTGCTTTGCTCCATGAGAAATCACAACAATCTCGACGATGTCAGCTTTTAAGCGATAAACAATTCTATAGCTCTGGAAAATTTTTTCTCTCAAATTTTCTTCCTGATATTCCGGAACGATTCGACCTAACATAGGAACCTTGGGATCTCTTTAACAATTGCATTGATCTTTTTTGCGAAGATTGAAGCATAATACTCAGAGTCTTTGCAAATGTAATTACAAATTTCCTCAAAACTTTGAATCGCCTTTGGAGACCACTTTATTCTTTTAGCCATTTAGCCATGCGTTTCTCTACTTCTTCGTGGGAAATACCTCGCCCTTCGTCAAGCTGTTTTAGTCCTTCATCAACTTGATACCGAAAATACAACTCAGCCATTATATCTTCAACTGAGGTCTCTTCCGGCATGTTTTGGATCATTTTTATCACTTCATCTTCCATCTTTAACCATCTTTCACCTCTCGATTATTAAAAATTTATTCATTGGCACCTAACAACATTACCGAAGTATAATCATCCGGATTGCTCTTTATCCCGTCAAACAAAACCCGCATAATATAAAACGCCCGCATATCGATGTCTTCATTTTCAAGCAAACCATTTAAAACGTCACCTGATAGAAAACGATTTTCGGAATCGAGTCGCATTTCTACTTGCAACGACCGCCAAAGGTACTCTTCATTTGAGGGATCATAATTTAAAAAATATTCCTGACCTTCAATGCGGCCCGTCATTGAATCCGTAGTCGGAAAGTAAAAACCGTCGTAATTATTATGTCTTTTATAGCTCGCTTCGGAAAAAAAGAAACGCGGCTTTTCGATAAATGGTCCGCCAAATTCCGGACAGTAAGTGTCACAATCGCCGCAATCGTTACAAAAATCAGCTAAGTTGGCGATCTGATTTTTCTTGGTCAAAACAAATGTCTCGCCATTCGTCGGTTCAAAACGACCGTTGAGCCATTTATAATTTGTAATTGGCACTTTCATTGTGCCCACTGGAATTGAAAAATTTGCAGCGTTCGGGCAAACAGGCAAACATTTGTTGCAGGTAATACAGTCAAACAGGGTCAAATGGCTATCGATTTTAGGCGGTGTTTTAAGGTTGGTTTCCTGATGATATGCTGAATTCTCAACCAGTGCAGGAACAATTCGATTCGAGTTCGCCACACCCGCGGCAGCGAGAGTTTTTTCATCTGACTGCGAAATAATGAATTCATCGATTGCAGCGCAGCCGGCGTTATCCATCGCCTCCCTCAAGCGCCGCAGATAATCGAATAATCGCATGTAGCCGCCCTCTTTGAGCAGATCGGTGCAGGTGGTGATCGGCTTCATGTTGCACTGCACCGCGTCTACAAAATTGTGCTTGGTGATTCCCGCCGAAAAGGAAACATGGAAATCATCACCCATCTCAGTTCGGAATCGGTGCATGGCTTTCATTGCTAAAACATGCAGCGGGGCGCCGGAGAGATACATGACCTTATCTGAAAAAATGTCCTGATTATTTTTTACAACAAGCGTATTAGTGAATTTAGCTCCAACATTGACTTTATGTTTGGCCGCAAACTGTTGGAGGCGTTTCATCATGGTAATCGCTTCATCAAAGGAAACGTCGTTGTCGAAAGCCTGCGGGTCGAGTTCGATATTTTTGTAACCTAAATCCTCATGCAGAATTTTCCCCACACCGTCATGCCCCAAAATAGTAGGATTCATTTTCACGATCACATGAAAGCCATGCTCGCTGATCAGATGCTCGACGATTGACTCAATTTCGTCTCCCGGGCAGCCGTGAAACGTCGAGAGTGTTACCGAATTGGAAATCTCAGGTTCGATGTCTATCTTTTTGAGGGTTGCAAATTTTGGCGGCAGGGTTTCGAGAATACCCCTGATTGCCGGCCCCGCATTTTTAAACTCCGACAGCCACTTGTGCATTTGCGGAGATTGAATGCCTTTCAAATCATAACCTGCAGAAATATCAAAAACCGTGTCATAAAACGGATTGCCCTTTGGAATCCCCAAAACCTCCAACTCCTCGATGAGCTTTAGCAAAACCCAGGCAGTCACGTATTCGTTGAACGAGTCTTCAAGGCGCATCTCCTGTGACCATTCGACATTGTAACCGACGTTGCGAATGTCGATACAGGGACGTGGAATCTCCAGCTGATCGAGAATCTGCACCGTTTTGAGTTCCATAATCCGGCTACCGCCCAAAAACGCCAGCACGATATTCTGCACCATCTGGCTGTGGGGGCCGGACGCCGGTCCCAAAAGCGTCTCTGCTCTTCTGCCGTGAAAATCTACAGAGAAATCCACCACGGGAAATCCCAGGTACATTTTCCTTTTCGGATAGCCGTAAATCGTCTCCTTCGCTTTGAATTCAGCGAGGATACTTTCGAGGTGTGTTGTGAGATTTACGC
>JADFPY010000381.1:0-3370 GCA_022562085.1 candidate division KSB1 bacterium
GCTACGCAAACACTTGCCATTTTGGGGGCTGACCCTCTTTGCCCTGGGTATCAGGCAGTTGCTGCTTGCCACACCATTTTATTCACCTGCGCGTTCAATTATGATCCACTATCTAACTCAGACAAAGGCCCTCGTTCTTTACTACCTTAAACACGCTTTTTTTCCAACAAGCCTCAATGTCGATCCCGAGTTTCCTCTTTCACATTCCCTTTTTGAAGGCAGTGTGGCGTTTTCCGTTTTGGTGTTACTCGTCATTGGAGTTCTGCTTTTTAGAATGCGGCGACACCGTGCCGCCGTTTTCTGGACCCTCTGGTTCCCCATGTGTCTGCTGGTTACAACTTATTTAGGCATCTTGCCGCAGTTAGTAAACGAGCATCGTGCATATATTTCGATGGCGGGAATCTCGACACTGGCAGCTTTGTTCTTTGCATGGTTGCGGGAGACGTTCCCTGTTCGCATATCTGACTTGGCCATCGGACCTCGCTCGGGAAAAGTCCTGGTCACTCTATTAGTGTTCACAATATGGGGGCTTCTTGCTCTGACCACGAGAGCAAGAAATGAAGTTTGGGCATCTGACTTCACCCTTTGGCAAGACGCCGCCTTGAACGACGGCACCTGGCGAGCTCACATGAACTATGGTCTTGCCCTCGAAGACGAAGGGCGCTCAGACGAGGCGTTCGAGCAATTCAAAAAGGCAGTCGAGCTTTTTCCAGGCGCATATTCTCATATCAACCTGGGCCTGGCTTATATCAGGCGAGAGGCTTTCCAGGAAGGGATTTTTCATCTTCGCCAGGCGGTTGAATTGTGGCCGGACTTGCCGGAAGCGCATTTGTACCTGGCTTATGGCCTGGAGAAAAATGGCCGGATTCAAGACGCAGAAAAAGAATACCTCTGGGCAATCCGTCTCCGTGCGAACTATTTAAAAGGTTACCGCTTGCTCGGTGAGTTCTACGAAAGGCAGGGAAAGCCACGGGACGCACGCCAGGCCTACCAGAAACTCGTCGAGTTAGAGCCGTCGCAAGCCTGGGCGCAAGAAAGGCTAAACCGTCTCACCCCCCAGAGGCCCGAAGATCTGGACTCCCACTTTGAGCAAGGTTTCCAGCAGATATCTGCGGGCAACTATTCCGAAGCCGTTGCAAGTTTTACAGAAGCATACCAGGAGTATGCAAAAGATCCAGATTTACTGTTCAATCTGGCTTTCTCTCATCAGAAGCTTGGCAACAGGACGGAAGCGATCAAATACTACGAGGAGCTTCTTCAGGTCACTCCGGCACACGTCAAGGGAAATTTTAACCTGGCCTACGCTTACCGCGATGGCACCTCTGCCCATGATTGGTCACGGAGTGCTTTACTTTTCAAAAACGTACTGAAGCATGATCCAGGCTACTCAGTAGCGATGTTCCATCTCGCCACCGTCTATTGGAAACTTGGAAATGAGACTGAAGCGAGGCGCTATGATGAGCTTTATCTGAAGCATGGAGTTCATGAGGATCTCAAGCGTAGATCACAATCGCGACTTTCCGAACAAAAGTGATTATGATCCGGGTTGGTTCGACGAGGTGACAGGTGTCCAGAGCAGATGCTGGAGGCGGGGTCGAAAAGTCGATTTTTATAATATGCTCATCAAATAAATCAGTCATAATTTATTCTTCAATTGACTCAATGGCAGCACATTGGTCTCTTTGGGGCTGGAAAGCACAACATCCGTTCGTGTGTTTACTACGCCCGGCCATGCCTGAATTTTAGAGAGCAGGTTTTCCAAAGTCTCTGTGCTTTCAGTACGGATTTTTAAAATGTGTGAACCGTCACCTGTGATAGCGTGGCATTCGAGGATTTCTTCATGTTCCTTCGCCCGTTCGATGATTTTCGCATAAAATTTGGAAGACTCTGTGGTCAAAAAAATAAAAGCAGTGACTTCCAAACCGACACTTCGCGCGTCGAGCACAGAGTGATAGCCGCGAATGACGCCGGACTCTTCGAGCTTACGCAAACGTTCACTCACAGACGGAATGGACAGTTTAACTTCCTCGGCCAACTTATTTCGTTTGGTTCGTCCGTTGTTTTGCAGGGTTTTCAGAATTTTCAGATCGATCTCGTCGAGTTTGATATCAGGCATTTATTTTTCCCAATCTGTGTTTCAACGCGTTTAATCCGTAACCCAAAAAATATTCTGGTCATTAAATTAAATAATATTTATTTGAAGATCAACCGATCCTTAAACCTGAAACAAATGTTTTTCGGCATAATGAAGTTTCTCGGAATAAAATCTGCTTGCTTTTGTTTGATTTTTTTAATTAAATTAACACGCTTTAAAAAAAGTGACTCATCACAAACACCAAATCATTATTTTAAGGAGGTAACATGCGTAACAAAAGTATTATTTTAACCGTTTTGCTGACTTTTCTAATTGCAAGCTTTGCTTTTGCCGGGGATAAATATGAAATCGATGTGGTCCATTCATCTGTGGGGTTCACGGCTAAGCATCTGGTAATCAGCAATACCAAAGGTCAGTTTAAGGAGTTTTCCGGGGTCATTATTTTGGATGAAAAAGATATCAGCAAATCCTCGGTTAACGTGACTATTAAAACCGCCAGTATTTCAACGGATAATGAAAGACGCGACAATCATCTAAAAAGCGCTGATTTTTTTGATGTTGAAAAACACCCTGAAATTACTTTTAAAAGCAAAAGTGTTATGAAAACAGATGATGGTTACAAAATGGTTGGCGATTTAACCATCCACGGCGTAACGAAAGAGGTCACAATTCCATTTACTTTAGTGGGACCCGTTAAGGCAATGGGAACGCGAATTGGCCTCGAAGCCAGCTTGACAATTAACCGTCATGACTACGGCGTTTCCTGGAGTAAAACTCTCGACAGCGGCGGTCTGGTTGTCAGTAACGAAATCAAAATCACTCTGGAAATTGAAGCGGTTAAAGCTGAAGAGGGCACTGACTAAATTAGAAAACACAACTTCTGGAAATTTTGAAAGGCGAGGATGATTCTTCGCCTTTTTTTATTTTTTTAAGGAATCAAATACAAACTCGTCTGCCTGCCGTCAATAAACCGCACGCCCTCTTTTGTAAAAATAATATCCTGCTCTAACATAATTCTAATCTTCTTGTTATTCCACTCAGGAATGGCAACTTGCACATTCAACTCGTTCGAATGTGCTGTGTTATAAAACAGCTCGTAGTCGCCTTTTCCGGGCACCCCGCCCTGCTGATCCCAGAGCCCAATTGTGGGTCCGGCTCCGTGGCCGTGAAAGCCAATCGGATGCGTGTAAATACTCGGAACGATCCCCTCGGATTTTGCCTGTTTTAAGGATCGCTTTAGGATTTCGTTGCCGGTGCGGCCTGCTTTAAAATTTG
>JADFPY010000381.1:3380-4198 GCA_022562085.1 candidate division KSB1 bacterium
AAATCTCTCTGGAAATTGAAGCGATCAAAGCTGAAGAGGGCACTGACTAAATTAGCAAAACACAACTTCTGGAAATTTTGAAAGGCGAGGATGGTTCTTCGCCTTTTTTATTTTAAAAACGTACTCCACTTTTTTGGAATAATGATCTTGACTTTCAAAACAAACTTTTTTAAGTTTCTTTTTGTATTCTCTAGCAAGTCCTGCATTTTTTCAATCATTATTTTTATTAACCAAATTTTAGGAGGATTAAGATGAGAGAGAAAATCTTAATTATGGTAGTAGTTGGGTTTTTGGTCAATCTCTGTGCGTTGAATGTTTATGCACAAGAAGAGGAGCCGAAAGGCCAGCTTTTCGTCATTCACGAAGATGTGGTCAAGCCTTCTATGGTAGGTAAGTACGAGGAAGCTACGAAAAGTGTAGTGGCCAAACTTAAAGCAAATAACATGACTTCTATTAGTTATGTGATGGCCGTTGCAGATGATTTTCACTACTATTGGATTTCTGAGATTGAAAACTTAGCAGCCCTTGACGAAGATCCATGGCAAGAACTTGAAAAGAAAATCGGCGAGGACGAAATGAAGGCCATGTGGGATGGCTATGACGATACGGAAGATATGCATCATACCTGGCTGGCTCGACTCAGGCCTGATTTGTCCTATACCCCGGAGAATGCCGGTGAGAATTCAGAAGAAATGAATTTCCGTCACTGGGATTGGTATTATATAAACTCGGGTAAAGGTACGGAAGCAAGAGCCATTGCAAAAGAATGGCACGACTTATATACAAAGAAGAATATCCAAAGTAGTTATAGAATATTC
>JADFPY010000382.1 GCA_022562085.1 candidate division KSB1 bacterium
AGCTGTCGGATCTTCCGGAGTAACGACCAGAATATCGTTTGGAAAGCGCAGTACCACACTTCTTTTTTTATCCGTGGCATAAGCCTCAATGTGTGGAATTGCTTTTGGACTTTCCAGAAGCATTTTTGACTTCGACTCTTCCTTGTTTCTCCCATTTTTGAAATTCCGGCTGCCACCCCTCTGTATAAGACGATAGCGCATATTCCTTTTGAAATAATGTATCATCTGGTGCTCTAACCACGAGTGTGACAGGTCGCTTTTCAGGGTCATTATTTAGTTTCTTACCCACAGCATACTCCGCTCAAAGTTCATAATTTCCGCGAGCCGAAAATTTAAGATCATACGTTGCCCGCCTCAAACCTCCTGCTCGGCTAATATCGGTTAAAACATTGAAGCCATACTCTAGTTCACCGATGACAACGTTCTGAATGGATTTATAATCTACCGGCATAAAATTGTGTACCAGATTGACTTGTTCCTATAACGATGACCGGCAAATCCGGGAGGAGCTCTGTTGCAAGTTGCTTAACTTTGGAATCGCCCTCTTCTGATTGGATAACTATCTTCAGTAATTTGCGGGCACTTTCTGGCGACAATGCACTCTGTGATCGCTACTAGAGCAAATTGTCGGTTTTTTCCCTCACCGCTGACTAGCTCTTCCTGAAAATCGTTTGAAAAGCCACATGAAACTTACCCTTCGCAAGCCAAATGTCTAACGGGTTGTCGAGGCGGTCGAACCCATTCATTATGAGGCAAAAGAATGAGATCCCTGTTCATGTTTGAGTTTTGATCTCACCTTTTAACATAAATCCGCATTCCTCTAAACCTGCCTTAAGTAAGGTTGCTCTTGAAGCCTTATTCTCGATATTACAACGGGCCGCCGGTACTCTGCCTGCTAAGTAGCATTCCTTTTTCACTTCCTGTAAAATGTAACTTCCAAATCCTTTTCGACGACAAGCTTCCTTTACGTCCATATACAAATCTGCAAAGGGCAGATTATAGTGCAGCAGAAAGCCGCCGGTAGCGACAACTTCTTCTTTCAGTTCCAGAACGTATTTCCCGAGCTCGACTTTTGGGTCAAAGGTCTTATCGTCTTTTCTTGCGGCACGAAAAACAACACCGGGATTCCAATACTCAGTCACCACCTGGTCCGCAAACAGCACAACATCAGCGCTTATGTTTTGCGAAAACTCATACAGCATCGATGTGAGCAAAAGGTCATTGCTCTGGCATTCGATCAGGCTCGCTCCCGAAGCATCGATAAGTTTTGGAAAAATCGGGCTGGCAAATTTTCTGAATGGTGGAATTATGTAAAACTCAAAAATGGTGTCCCGGTTTTTTATTTCCTGTCCGTTTATTGAACCGTAACCGATCTCAACATCATTGAGGGTTAGAAGATACGAGTCTGTCCAGCCGCGTTCATGACATGCATTATACCTGATCTGAAAGTTGGTCTCCTGGAGAAATAAATTACGAAGAGGCAGAATTGCTTTTAGTTCAGCCTTGGAGATTTTTAATTTCAATTCTTTATCCAAGGGCATGCGCTTCGCCATATGGCAATAAACTCATTCGATGACCTACCTTCCGCAGTAGGAAACTTACCTGAAAATCCGTGCTTTGAGCACCGTGCGCGCATCTCCGACCCCAAAATTGCCATCCCTCCCAGCTGTCGTGTGCAGCTGCCGAGTCAGGTGTCTTCCTCTTTGAGCCTGATACTCGCTGCCAACTCAGGGTGTTTGCCCTGTCTGCCTGCGTAGAACTCCCGAATCCGTTCCATGTCATTCTTAATTTCACCAGTAGGAACAAAAGAGAGACCCATACATGCTTCTTTACGACTATAATCCAGATATCCACAAAGGATGGGAATTTGTGCGTCGTGAGCAATCCAGTAGAAACCAGACTTCCAATAGTCTCTTTTCTTACGTGTCCCTGAGGGCGCTATGAGAACGACAAGTTTCCGTGAATCCCTGAGCTGTTTAGCAACCTGGTCAACGACACCGTGCGGGCTGTCCCGATTAATAGCGAACCCGCCCAGCCACCTCATGACGCCGCCAAAGGGTTTCCTGAACAGCGAATGTTTCCCCATCCAGGAAACTTTCAACCGAAATATATAGACTGCAGACAGCCCGAAGGGCAAATCCCAGCTGCTGGTATGGGGTGCACCAATGAGGACGAATTTCCCACCGGCCGGAATCTGCCCCACCACATCCCAACCGGAAAACCGCATCCACCAACGCCCTATCCAGTATGGAATCAAACCCGTAGTGGGTCCATCATGTTTTATTTTGGAACTTTGCATAGCTTATAATCCATTCTACTCACAAGTTAAAATGCTCATAAACCTCAGCAAGAATTAGGAATTCTACTTTATTTCCATCAGTAACCAATGTAAATGGCCAGCACAATTGAGAGGGCACCGAGCGCCATAATAACCAATGTTGGTTTTAAAGCGAATTTGAACCATTTATCGAATGAAATACCGGCAATTGTAATTATTGCCATTAAAGCTCCGTTTGTAGGAACAAGCATGTCCATCATAACCGCACCATATTGATAGGCCAATACGCAAACCTGTCGGGAAATTCCGATTAAATCTGAGAGTGGCGCCAAAACAGGCATGGTTAGAACGGCTTGACCAGAGTAACTAGGTACGGGAAAATGCAACAATGCCTGGGAGAACATCATTGATACAGCCGACAAACTCTTTGGTAGATATTGCATGGGTGCGAACAGCCCATAAATAATTGAGTCTAGGATCATACCTTCTTTCAAAATCAATGAAATACTACGCGCTAAACCCATTATTACAGCAGCAAAAGTCATTTCTTTAAAACCATCTACATAAGCCGCACTCGTCCCGTTGATTCCAAGTTTGCCAATAAGGCCGG
The DNA here is from genome assembly GCA_022562085.1 of candidate division KSB1 bacterium. Classification (NCBI taxonomy): domain Bacteria; kingdom Pseudomonadati; species Candidatus Zhuqueibacterota bacterium. Next base: position 2,889 of record JADFPY010000382.1, read on the forward strand.
CAATGATTCCAAGCACAAAGAATTCCGCAGACATTTCATTAAATCCCCAGCCTAAATTCAACATTCCATAAATTAGCACAATAAAAGCAGCGGCTACCAAAGCAAGAATCAGAGTGCTTCGCATCCCCAGGGTATGCTGTGTCGCAACCGAATCCTTCGCCTTTTCAACTCTGTTTTTATTTGCATACCGAATCACCATAGACATCCACAAAACAAATGCGAAGAAGAATATGATGAGCCTGTACCCGCTTCCCGATAGAAAAGGTAAATCTGCCACTTTTTGAGCTATTACGACAGCAAAGGGATTGATAGGACTGAAGGCGCCACCAAGGACAGCTGCCCCATAGCTAATTGAAATGGCCACATACGAATTATAACCGAGTCTCCCCGTAAAAAACAATAAGACAGGGGTCATCGCAATAATCTCTTCTTGCATGCCATTAAGCGCACCGCCTGCAGCGAACATCAAGGAGCAAACAATTAGGGCAATTTCTTCCCGTCCCTGCAATTTCCCTGATAAATACATGACACCATCCCTGAGGGCTCCTGTTTTCTCAATTACATAAAAGCAACCACCCAGTAATAAAATCAATACAACCAGGTCAGCCCCAGCAATAAGTCCTTCGGGGATAGCCATAAAGGTCCGAAAGATAGAAAGGGGTTCTCCTTTTACTACTCTATAAGATCCCGGAACTACAGTCTCGTAACCAGTCTCGAGGTTGGTGGTTCTGTCGTATTCGCCTTGGGGTATGATGTAGGTCAGAATGCTTGAAAATAATATGAATCCAATCAGAATGACCAAGGCGTTGGGGAATTTACGGATTTGCACAGTCATAAGTGGGTTAGTATTAAAGAACTCTTAGTATAATTTTTATTTAAGCAAAATGATCATAACCCTTAATATGAATCGGAACAATATTAAGAAGAACGCTTCGCATTATTCTGCTAAGGTACGAATCCCTTCTGAAGAGCGTTCGAATTTGTCTACTGAGCTCGCCGGGCCATTGCTGCTGCAATCTCTTTGGCTGTGTATGGCAGCCCGGCGCTCAAAACTTCGTGGCCGCCTGCGGTGACCACAATCATATCCTCAAGATAAAAAGCGTCCGGCCCGAAAGAAAACATCGGTTCAAACGCCAGCACAGAGCCCTCTTTTAATGTGTCCAAAGCCGCCTCGCCACTTTCTATGCCAACACCATGAAGATGCCAGTTTATACCGGTCTCCTTATTCAGCATTTGGGCAGCTGCCTTTTTGCCGGCGGCGGTTTGCAGATCTTTACGGCTTTGAGCGAGTTTGCTTCGGCCCGCCGC
>JADFPY010000383.1 GCA_022562085.1 candidate division KSB1 bacterium
ACCAAATGTCATGATCTCCGACAATTTATTTATCTTCTAACTGCATAAGCAGTCATTTGTCATGATATCCGACTTCGTGCAGCTGTTTTATCATCCATAGGAAACGCTGGATACCTCTCACCTCCGCCTCAACATTATTAAAATTAAGAATACTAAACAAAAAGTCAACAATATCACATGAAAAATCAAGAATAATTGATATTTGATAATTCTTCTTAATCATACGTTTAGCAGGTTAACAAGACCTTATTTCAATCCCCGCAAATAAGCCACAATATCTTCCACCTCTTCATCTTCAAGTTGAAAATCTTTCATGGAAGTTCGCGGAATAATTCTGTTTGGAGCTTTGATCAGGTGAAACATATAGGACTCTAACAATTTTCTGCCGACTCTGGAAAGTTCAGGCGCAAGGTTTTGTCCTTCCTCTGCGATTTTGTGGCAGCCGAAGCAGCCGTACTCGAAGAAAAGGTCCTGTCCCGATTCCACCATTTCACTGTCCGCTTCAGCCCAGTCGAATTCAGGTTGTGGGAATTTGTCGTTCTGTAGATTGTTTTGAAGAAAAGCCGAAAGATTCGTCGCCTCTGCCAGAGTTAAATTAAAATCCGGCATGCGAATGATCGGCCGCTCATCTTTGCGCTGCCAGCGAATGCGGTGCGGGTTTCGCAGATAGTCGATGAGCCAGCCCTGCCGATATTTATTGCCGGCAAATTCCAGCCCCGGCGGTAAATTCTCGCCCTGCGAAACCGGGTCGTGGCATTTGCCGCATTTCAATTCGGTATAAAGCAACTGACCCAATTGTGGATTAACCGCAAAAGGTTTGTCGATTTCGCCTTCGACCGTTACAGTTTCCCTTTTTGCCGCCATAAGTTTCTTGGCCTCGCTGCCTTCATAGGCCCCCCAGGCTGTTAACGAGAGAATTGAAAAAATAAAAACACTTCCCAGGCTAACAGCAATCGGCCGTTTGGACAATCGCCGCTCGGGATTTTTATCCAGAAAAGGCAGCAAAATCATCAGAGTAATAAAAGCGCCCGGCAGAATAATCGCGCCAATGATTTCAAGTTTGCCTTCAAAAATTTTCAGGAGTTGGAATAGGCTGTAAAAATACCAATCGGGCCGGGGAATGTAACTCGTGTCATTTGGGTCGGCCTTCTCCTCAAGCGGGGCGCCAAATTGTGCGGCGAGCAGGACGATCACCCCGACAACCACAAAAGCAACCAAACTGTCGCGGAAAAGCTGCAGCGGGTAAAATCGATTCGGGTATTCGACCGGGTCGCCTTCTTTAAGTCCGGGCGGAGTTGAGCCGTGCAAGCGAATATAAAAAAGATGCACGCCGACCAGGAGAACAAGCAACAGCGGTAGGACAACAACGTGTAAAGAAAAGAAACGGGAAAGAGTCATCGTTCCCATTTCGCTGCCACCCTGCATTATTCTTGTGATCTGTTTTCCAATGACCGGAGTAATTCCGCCGATGTTAATGCCGACTTTGGTTGCAAAATAGGATTTCATATCCCAGGGCAGGAGATAACCGGTAAAAGCAAAACCCAGTACAATTAGCAGAAGAAGGACGCCGAATATCCAGGTCCATTGACGCGGCTTTTTATAAGCTCCGTAAAAAAAGGTGCGGGCAATGTGCAAAAAAATCAGAATCACCATGGCGCTCGCCGCGAAATAGTGCACCCCGCGAATGATACTGCCGAAGATGACCTGCTGCTCGATGTACCGCACACTTTCATAAGCAGCATTGGCATTCGGAGAATAATAAAATGACAGCAAGACACCCGTAATTATCTGCACCGCGATAAGCGCCAAAAGGGAAGAACCCAGAGTCTGCAGCCAGTTTACGCCTTTCGGCATGGGCTCTTGGAGAAAATTTTTAACGATAGCAAGCAGGCCGTTCGTGTTTTTGTCTGTGTTCGTTTTCATTATTTTTACTTTCAGCTTGGAAGTTGAATAAAAAGCTCACCGTTCTCGAGTCGGGTTTCTAACTTAGTCAACGGGCGTGGGGGCGGCCCGGAGAGAACTTTACCGGTTAAATCATAGCGGCCTTCGTGACAGGGGCAAACAAACTTTTCTTCGCCGGGCTGCCAGGCCACGTTGCAGCCCGTGTGGGTGCAAACCGCAGAAAGCACGCTTACTTGTTCTTGCTCCGTCCCGTCAGCGACGATCCAGACAAAGCCGCTTTTCTCAGCTAAAGTGTAATCCGTTTCAGAGATATATTTAAATATCGCTTTTTGCGGCACCGCTGACTTGAATTGTTCAATAGAACCTAATTTTACCCAGGTTTCTCCACGCTTTCGAAGCACTGGCGTCAAAAGAAAGCCGAGTCCGGGCACTGCGAGCAGCAGAGCGATGAGGCCGTTAAACATGCCAATTGCGAATTTCAAAAATCCGCGGCGGGGGATGTTTGCATCGATTAATTTTGCAGATTGAGCCATAGTAACCTCAGTGTTTGGGGATTAGAGTGTTAGAGTGTTAGAGTGTTAGAGTGTTAGTCCACTTGAACACCCTAACACCTGAACACGTTGTCTTTACTCCCTTCCTTTAAAACTACGAACAAATTTTACTGCCGCTTTTATTTCATCCTTGCTAAGTTTATTTTCAAAACTCGGCATTTGAGTCCCGACTCCTTCGGCAATAGATTTGAACAAATCGTCATCGCTTTTTTCATCCTGCCATTCGGTTTCGGTCCAGTCCGGGGTGTCGGCAGCTTCGCCGTAGCCCTCTTCTCCATGGCAGAAGACACATCCCAATTTCTCAAATAAAGGCGCAAAGTTGATTTCACGTTGAACCGGCAGTTTGACAAGTGCGGCCAGCTTGATTTGGGTCTCCTTTTTAATGCCATAAATTCTTGCTAGATAATCCCCGATCACATTCGCTTCCGTGTCGCTGATCCAACTGCGGTGGCGGTTGCTCATTCGGGTTACTAAAGTGCGCCACTCCTGCCGGGTGCGGCGCTGCGCAAATACCCGCTCGACATTATGGCACCTTGAACATTTAGTGTCGAGAAGTGTTTCGATTTGTACCGTAAGAATTTGTTCGGTGTGGTTTATATTTTGGCGTTCACTCAGGAAATAAACAATTTGATCGATTTGATTGGCCGCAATCCAGGTCGGGTCGCGCTGCACCATCCGGTTGACCGTGCCTTTCCAATCTTCGGGTGATTTAACCATAGTAAAAACGCGGGTGAGATCATGGCATTTGTTGCATTTCTGAATGACGAGTTGGCGACCAACATCAATATCGAGATAACTGGATTGTGGATCAAACGTGCTGACATATTTTGTTGTAGCACTCTTGATAAAATAATACCCTCCGGTGATAAAAACAAAGCAAAACGTCAAAACAAAAATCCCAATGCCGATCAACGGCACCACCGTATCGAACAACTTTGGATAAAAACGAACGATTAGAATTTTCACCAAAAGCATCGGTAAAATTGCGACCGCCAGAATCATGTGGATAAGCGACTTGGTGTCAAGGGGAGAGTTGGTTGCGGCGACTTTTTGGATCATAACATAGAGAAAAAAGACGTACATAGCAAGAAACAGATACCCGTTAACCCGGTGCATAATCGAAAGAAAGCGCGCGCTGAATTTTGATTTCTCCCGACCCACTACTTCAAGCATTAACCAAACTTGCACCCCGGCCAGAACGACGAAAACAATCCCGAGTGTAGATGTCCATTGAGGACTCATTTTTACCTCCTTGATTATTGGTCAGAATAATGATGAAATAAAACGATAGGATTTTAATGACTTGACGAAGAAGTAAAATTAATATAAAAATTGTCAGGTTGGAGTGCAATTAAAATATGGTGAGAGTATTAAAAATGCCCAGCGGCGCAGGCCTCTGGGCTGTCCCAAGAGGTGGAAAATTTAGTTGTAATGGGTGATTGACCGAAAACCCTAAATATAGCCGTCTTTGCGAGGCGTTCCTTCGACTTTGCTCAGGACAAGCTTTTGCCGAAGCAATCTCACGCCTGCCTAATCAGGAGATTGCTTCGCTGAGAAATCCCGAATGGTCGGGACAAAGACAATAAAAATTATGTTTCGTTCAATCACTAGTTAACCTGGTTAATTCATGAATTTCCATTTCAGTCAAAAAACTTCAATATTGTCATGCCCGAGTAGTCGGGCATCCATTACCTGCACTAAGTTGTT
>JADFPY010000384.1 GCA_022562085.1 candidate division KSB1 bacterium
GCCTTTTACTTTGAAAAGCAATTTGGCCTTGAGAAGGCGGTTCACCATTACGGTGCTATTCCAAGTAATATAGTTGAGTTGCAAGAACTTCATACTTTGGTAACCTCCATGTTTTTGCATGGCGGATTTTTGCATTTAGGCGGTAATATGCTTTACTTGTGGATTTTCGGAGATAACATCGAAGGGTACCTTGGGCATTCCCGGTTTTTAGTGTTTTATTTATTTTGCGGATTAGTCGCTGTGTTGACACATATTTTTTTAAGCGGTATTTCAGAGACACCGATGGTTGGTGCCAGCGGCGCTGTCTCCGGTTTACTCGGCGCTTACCTGGTAAAATATCCAAAAGCCAGGGTGTTGGTGGTGATTCCAATCGTTTGGTTTTTGACAATTAGAAAAATTCCGGCTTATGTCGTGCTCGGGTTTTGGTTTGTAATGCAATTGTTTTACGGATTGTCATCTCTTGGAATTTCGCAAGGTGGCGGGGTAGCATTTTGGGCACACATCGGAGGTTTTGCTGCGGGAATGTTGTTGATTTCTCTTTTGCCGGCAAAGAAACTGAAGATAAGCTCAAACTAGTATTAGCGGGCTTTTTCTTTCCTACGTTTTTATCAAATAAGCCAACAAAATTCCCAAACTAAGCCACAACGGAATTGAAATAATCATGGCCCAATTTAAGCCTTTGAGAGTAGCGATCGACTTTACCATTTTCTTTTTCTCGAGCGCTCTTTCAACTTTCAATTTAAGTTCAGCCAAATCTACGGGTTTGACTAAATAGTCAAAAGCGCCGTTTTTCATGGCATCGATTGCAGAAGTTACTTCCGGGTAGCCGGTAAACAAGATGACTTCGGTGGAGTTTTCGAAGTTCTTTAGTTTATCGAGAAGTTTAACCCCGTTCATTTTTGGCAACTTTAAATCGGTAATCACCAAATCCACTGCATTTTTTTGAAATTTTTCAAAAGCTTCTTCACCGTCCATAGCTGTAATCGGATGATATCCCCAAAGCTCGAGGGTTTCCGACATCAAATTAATTATATCTTTTTCATCATCGACAACCATTACACTTTCCACGTTCAACCTCGTCGTTAAATCTAAGCGATTTTTACAGGGTGTTAATATTTTATCGGCGTTTTGTCATTCTTACTTTAGGTCTCCTTTAGGCTAGAGGTGTCATTTTTTTCAAAATTATTGATTGATAAAAACTTGACTTTCGGAAATTAATTATTATATTATACGTCCGACATCGCGGGGTGGAGCAGTCTGGTAGCTCGTTGGGCTCATAACCCAAAGGTCGGGGGTTCGAATCCCTCCCCCGCTACAAAGCTAAATTCAATAAATTCAACAAAAAGGCTCGATACCATATCGAGCCTTTTTTGTTTGAGAATTATCCACACTTTCTTTGAGCCGGCCGGCAATTTCAAACTTTCTTAAAAAAAACCTTGACAAAATCATCAGTGATAATGACTTTTTGAATATAAATCAATTCTCATGAACTGTTTTAGGATGGAGAGCGAAATATGATCAGGAGAAAACTAACTTGAAAAAGGTCAACCTGGCGATTGGCATTCACAATCACCAACCGGTTGGAAATTTTGATTTTGTTTTTGAAGATGCTTACCAAAAGGCTTATGTGCCGTTTTTGGAACTCCTGGAAAGACATCCAAAGATTCGCATCGCCCAACATTATAGCGGTATTCTTTTCAATTGGCTTATGAAACACAAACCGGAGTTCATGCCACGACTGAAAAAGTTAGTTGATGCCGGCCAGATTGAGATGATGACCGGGGGGTTTTACGAGCCGATCATGCCGGTGATCCCTTATCGCGATAAAATCGGCCAAATTAAAAAGCTCACAGATTTTATTAAAACAGAAACAGGTTACAATGCCAGGGGAATGTGGCTCGCCGAAAGAATTTGGGAGCCCCATTTGGCTAAACCATGTGCAGAGGCAGGTGTTAAATACGTTGTCTTGGACGATTCGCATTTTAAAAATGCCGGTTTAAAGGATGAAGAATTATTGGGATATTATATTACTGAAGAAGAGGGTCACACCCTTTGTCTGTTTCCAATAGCCGAGAAACTCCGCTATACCATTCCTTTTCAACCCCCTGAAAAAACCATTGAATATCTTCGTTCAATTGCAGAAGAAGATGAAGAGAGATTGGTTGTTTTTGCCGATGATGGGGAAAAGTTCGGAATCTGGCCCGGGACTTACGAACACTGTTATGAAAATGGCTGGCTTGAAGAATTCTTCAAGGCATTGGACGCTAATGCAGACTGGATTAACCTGATTCATTTGTCCGAAGTTTTGGAACAGAGTCCACCTTTAGGACGCATTTATTTGCCGACCGCTTCATACCGGGAAATGATGGAATGGGCCATGCCTACTCAGTCGATCTATGAATTCGACAAATTCGAGAATATTTTGAAAGAACAGAATTTGCACGAGTCCTATAAGGTTTTTGTACGCGGCGGATTCTGGCGTAATTTTATGGTGAAATACCCCGAATCAAACAATATGCATAAGAAAATGATGCATGTCAGCCAGAGACTGGCCAAGTTAGAAGCAAAGCATAGCAATGATAAAAAATTCAAACTAGCTCAAGATCATCTTTGGGCCGGCCAATGTAATTGCCCTTATTGGCATGGGGTTTTCGGGGGACTTTATCTGAGTCATTTGAGATTTGCAACCTACCGTGAATTAATTCAGGCTGAAAACCTCCTCGATGAAATAGAAAGAAGCCCTGAGGAACAAAGCAGAGGCTGGCTTGATTATCAAGTTAAGGATTTTGATGCTGACGGCAACGAGGAACTGCTTGTGTCTAATTCAAAGATGAATCTATATTTTTCGCCGCAAAACGGGGGCAGTTTATTTGAGCTGGATTTTAAACCGAAGGCCATCAATTTGCTGGATACTTTAGCGCGCAGAGAAGAGAGTTATCATGAAAAATTAAAACAACTTAGTCATGAATCTATCAATGAAGGGCAAAGCCAGGGGGAAGGAGTCCCAAGTATTCACGAAATGACGGTGACAAAGGAAGAAGGGTTAGAGAATCTTTTATTTTATGATTGGTATCGGCGTAGTTCTATCCTGGACCATTTTCTGGCTCAGGAAACTTCGCTTTTAAATTTTTCCCAGTGTCAATATCAGGAAGCCGGCGACTTTGTTAACACAGCTTATGAATATTCTGTTGAAAGTAATGATAAGATCATGGTTGTCAAGCTGTGGCGTTACGGAAATGTGCGCACGGAGAGTAAATCAATCCCGGTTTATTTAGAGAAGAAAATTTCTCTTGAGCAGGCTAAACCGGAGTTGAAAATTGACTATGTAATTAAAAATCTCGCACAGTCTAAACACTCCTTCTGGTTTGGTTCTGAGTTTGACTTTGCCCTTTTAGCCGGAGATGCTCCGGATAGATATTTCGTTTTTCCCGGGCATACTCTGGAAGATGCTAAACTTAGAAGCATTGGCGAAATTGCCAGCACGAAAGAAGCACAACTCAAAGATGAGTGGCTGGGAATTTCAGTCTCTGTCAAAGTTGATGGACCGGCAACTTTTTGGCGCTTTCCCATCGAGACAGTATCACAATCCGAGTCCGGCTTTGAACGAATTTACCAGAGTTCCGTGGTATTTCCACATTGGAAATTCGAGTTAGATTCAAATGAAACATGGCAAAATAGGCTGGTTTTAAGAGTGGATGAGCTTAGCCTTTAGCCATGAGAAAAAGGTTGTGGATGTGGAGAAGTATTATAATAGCGATCGTTTGCGGCCCCAGTATGAAACCTTTATGCGCCAGCCACTATTCATTATGACAAGGGATATTTGAGTTCCAACGTAGCCTACACTATGCACACAAAAAAATGAAGCCACAATGTTAATGGACATAAATTGTGGCCATTTTGTAGCTAATCATCAAAGGTTTAAAGATTTCTATAAGCCCTGCTCGCTCTGCGCCAATTGCATAGCGGGAGAAATGATTCAAAAAACCCTTCACTTTTTACTCCTCTTATCCACATCACCGCCAATGAAACCCCAGCAACCGGTTCTTCATTATAGTAGAATAGCCTCAGCTCATTTCATTAGTACCCAGCAGATGTGGCAAATCGCCTTATTTTTTCACGAGCCATGATGCTTTGGGGCTGGGCATAATAATTTCAACC
>JADFPY010000385.1 GCA_022562085.1 candidate division KSB1 bacterium
TTGAAATTAAGTTAACCAAACCCTAAGGACACAAAATGGCGTGGATAAAAACCATCAAAGAAAATGCAGCTCAGGACTCGCTAAAAGAGTTTTACAAAAAACATATGACCCCTGAAGGCGTTGTCGACAACATTCTTAAAATTCACAGCCTGAATGTGCCTTCGCTGCAAGGGCATTATGATTTTTATCGCACGCTCATGTACGGAAAATCAGATTTGAGCCGGGTGCAACGAGAGATGATCGCGGTGGTGGTTTCCGTGATCAACAAATGCCACTACTGAATAACACATCACGGAGCGGGTCTCCGTCGGCTTACGAAGAATGAGGCACTTTTGGAGCATCTCAAACGGGATTACCGAAACGCGCCCATCTCCAGCGCAGACCTGGCGATGCTCGATTACGCAGTGAAACTCACTAAAACGCCCTGGGAAATGGCACAGGAAGATGTTGACAAACTCCGCGGAGAAGATTTTAGCGATGCCGCGATTTTAGATATCAACCAGATCACCGGCTACTATAATTTTGTCAACCGCTTAGCTGACGGCTTAGGGGTGGAGCTGGAATCTTACTGGCGAAAAAAAGGCTAACCCAAACCATGCCACGAACTTTTCTGTCCCTCCTGCCCCTGCTCTTTCTCGCTTACTTTTACTGCGGTTGGAAGCTTTATCATTCCCTTGCCAATATCTTTCCCTGGCCAAAAGAGCAAGTCAGTTTTTATCTGATCGGCGTTTTATGCTACCTGAATTTGCATCCTTTTTTACTTTTAGTTCTGCATGTTTTTAAACTTAAAAAATTAGCAAAATCGGTCCGCGAGGGGTTTAAACCCTGGGATATTTTATTCACCTATCCATTCTGGATTGGGCTGATCTTGATCGTTGAAGTCCTGCCATTGTTACTTGTTTTGGATTTTATTAAACTGCCTTTTTATCCTTTTTATGACCGGTTTAAGTCCATATGGCTGCCGCTGCAATACCGGGTGACTCTGGCGATATTTGCCGTTTTCCTCATTTATGTTTTGATTCGATTGCTGCTCGATACAAACCGGATACAAATCTCGAAAGTCAGTTACAGTTTAAAGTCTTTGCCGGAAAATTTGGATGGACTTAAAATTGTTCACATTAGCGACGTTCATGCAGGCCCGAGGACAAAGCTGCGAAAAATCAGACGTTATGTCAAAAAAGTGAACCGGCTCAATCCCGATTTGATTTTTTTTACCGGCGACCTGGTGACTTCCGGTACCAAGTTTATAGCACCGGCAGCGGAGCTCTTGGGTAAGCTCGAAGCGAAATACGGCGTCTGTGGATGTTTGGGAGACCACGATGTCTGGTCAGACTCGCAACAGGTTCTGCAGCATCTTAATGATAATGATATAACCACATTAGAGGACAAAAATCATTTTATTCGAATTGGGTTCGACAGCCTGATGGTTACATTTATTACCAACACCTATTCCCGGCGGGCGAATCTGGAGAAATTAAATTATTTGATGGGACAGCAGCCCCGCGGCTTCCTGGATATTTTGATTTCTCACCAACCATCGGAAAGCGTGATTGAGTTGGCGGCAGAAAGGGGCTACCACATTTTCCTGGCCGGGCACACACATGGCGGCCAGGTGGTGTTTAAGCCTTTTGGCTTTACCCTGACGCCGCCGCGACTTGAAACACCGTTTTATAAGGGAATCTATGGTTCGGGTAAAATGCTGGTGAGTGTTAATAATGGGCTGGGACTGACGTTTGCCCCCCTGCGATATCGCGCGCCCGCCGAAGTTACCCTGATTAAAATTCTTAAAAGCAGACGCTAAATCTTATTGCTCTTCCCAATTTTGAGCAAGAATTTTCGTATTCTCCTCAAAAACAACCTGGATCTTATCTTCGGTTAAAATTTTCGTAATGATACCGATGCCAAACCTTTTGTGGTTAATCGACTCAATTTCACCGTAATCGGCAGTCATGCTGTAATCGACTGCTAGACTCTGATCAATTTTTCCCATGAGGGTGCCCCAGTCGGCTTTTCTTCTTCTTCTAACTGTCGGGGCACCGTCCTCTTTTTTCGGTCTGCCCCGTTTAGGTTTGGGCGCTTCTTCGGAATCGAGCGGTGGTTTATATACATGCGTGGCGTTACACGCTTTGCACATCACTTTTTTTACAACATCATCTGTAATGGTCGTTATAACATGTACGGTATCGGCTTTACATGGCTTGCAATGTGCTTCAATCTCTTTTCCAACTTCAGGCGTTTTTTCAGCTTTAGTCGTTTTTGCAGCTTTAGGCATAGGTTTCCTCTTTAAGTCGTTAAAAAACTTCTAAATATAGGGAAAAAAAGGTTAAAATGCCACCGAAATTTTGTAAAATTCAAAAAAATAATATTTTGTAGCGCTGAACCAGTTAACGCAGCAGAATCATTTTTCGTGTCTGTATTAAATCACCGGCCCACAACTTGTAAAAATAAACGCCGCTGGCAACTCTATCACCTGAGTCACTTTCCCCGCGCCATTTCACTTGGTATTCACCGGCCTGTTGATTTGTATCCAAAAGTGTGGTCACTTTTTGACCGGCCGTGTTGTAAATAGTCAGCTCGACTTTGGAGGTTTTTCCCAGTCGATATGAAATGGTGGTGGTTGGGTTAAACGGGTTGGGGTAGTTCTGCGCCAATTGAAAGAGTTCCGGCTGGTTTGGATCATCGATTCCGGTAACCGGAGTTGGTTCAAATTTGTAGATTTCGCCGGCGAAGTAGTCGAGTATGTAGAGCTCGTTTTGCGCGTCAATTCCAAAGGAGGAGATAAAAAGATTTGTGTTTAATAAAAGTGAATCAGCAGTAACTTGCTGTTTTCATATCTGAGCATCCAGATTATGCCGGTCTCGAAATCTCCGTAAATGTATGCCCCGGTGAGCTCCGGGCTCGCGGCGCCTCGATAAATATACCCGCCGGTAATAGAACGCGCCACATTTCGGCCATGATCGACGATAGGCAGAGTTAACCCGGTTTGATCACAGCCGGAGGAAGGATTAAAACAGTTGAATCCTTCCATAATGCGCCAGCCGTAATTGCCGCCTTTTTCAATCAAATCAATTTCTTCTTTGGCGCTCTGCCCGACATCTCCGGCCCAGATTTCACCTGATAGTTTATCAATACTGAAGCGCCAGACATTCCGCAAGCCATACGCAAAAACCTCTTCCCGCACTCCGCCGCCTTCTCCAACAAACTCGATCGCCCAGAGACCTCGCTCACGGGAATATGCGTCTTGTTACCCACAAGCGTCGGATCCACATGCTCATAACTCGATTTCACCTTCCGAACCGCGTCCGCATGCATTCCGCCCTTATGCGTAAAGGCGTCCCGGCCCACGAAGGGATCCGAATCGTCCGGTACCATATTCGCCAGCTCGGCCACAAAATGGCTCAAATTGCTGAGGTTCCGAAGATTCTCCGAACTCACAACGTTCCCCGGCTGCGCACGCGGCGATTACGGATATGCGCTCAAAATGGTTGTCCCACCGAACCTCCGACAACCCAACACAAATACTGCAAACAGCATCAAGCGGAATGGAAAGCATCGCGGTGGACAACGGTTCCTTGCACACAGTGTGACAAGCCGGTCGCATGGCGAGTATCTGACCTCCGAAGACAAACAACAAATCTGGAACGAGTAGCAAGAAATCCGCTCAGAAAAAGTCTTCAAACCATGTTTTTTTGCGACAAAGAGTGTCAGGGCATTTATTCGGGCACGCACTACGGCTGGGGCAACGCGAATCATCCAATCCACCAGGAAGAGGCCGGGTAGATGCGCACCGTCGCCACACAGCTTCACGAACGAAACAAACAGCTTATCGAGTTCGTAACAACGAGCGACGAGCACGGTATCTATCCGGCACTGAAGATAGCCGGGAAGCGGTTTGGCATAACTCGTGAGCGAGTGAGGCAGATTCTCAAGGCTCACAACATCACGAAAACACGGTTCCGCCGCTGGCGTGGCCGTTGCATCAGAGACGGCTGTCTGAATGAGCGGACGGTTGCAAACCGTTTGCATTGCACCAGACACACCCATGCCGGTAAGTGGGCCGAACGAGTCACGTTGATGTGCCATGTCTGCGGCAAACAGTTTCAGCGCAGAAACAACATCGTAGACAGCAAACAAAACCAGGAATTTAT
>JADFPY010000386.1 GCA_022562085.1 candidate division KSB1 bacterium
TAACCTGGTTAATTCATAAATTTCCATTTCAGGCAAAAAACTTCAATATTGTCATGCCCGAGTAGTCGGGCATCCATTACCTGCACTAAGTTGTTGATTTGTAATGGATTCCCGCTCCCCGCCTTCGCGAGGACAGGCTTCGCGGGAATGACGACTTTTATGGTTTGTGAATTATTCAGGTTAATAAATGAAATGCCTGAATTCTACATCCCCTTTTCCAAAATTGATGAGTAATCCTACTTTTATTGTTACTAATTTCTTTTATCCGTGTACAATCGGTGTGAATCCGTGGCTTTATTTTTTTCTAATGTTTACCCACGTCGTTCAACATAGAGCCGCGTTTATTTTGTTTCCTTTGTTTTGTCCTTGCGGCGCATGTAAAGCGTTTTCTCAAACGAGGCATAAACTTCGCCGTCGCTATCCGTCAGGTCTACTTGATAAGTCCTGTTTATAGAGGGCTCGGTGCTAAGTCGCTTGTGAACATCACCCAGTTCTTCCTTGCTTACCACAAACCGCGCGTACAACGTTTTCTGGCCTGGCTTTTTAAATTGGATGGTTGCGGCTTTGTCCCAGACGATATATTCCGGACCCAAAAGTTTCATCAGCATAATCATATAAATCGGATCAATCGCGCCGTACATGCTGCCGCCGAAAATGGAACCAACATAGTTTCGTGTTTTCCAATTGAGCGGAAGCTTGACTCGAATCTCATGCAGGTCACCGGCAATATAAGTAATCCTGCCGCCCGTGCGTCGATAGGCGGGAAAAAAGTTGAACCACCAGCGAAAGAGTCGAGTTTTCAATGATTCAGTCATAAATTTAAGGATGCAGGTTCGATTTTACGTTAATCTAATCTCAGAATATTTCACCCCTAACGGGGTTTAGGATTTTTGGTGGCATTTTCTATAAATATTCCACCCCTAAGGGGTTGGTCAAAAAAACATTGGATTGTTTTGCAATCAATCAATCCCGGAGGGATGACATATTTATAGCAAGTTAATAATATATAAAGACCGAAAACCCCGTAGGGGTGAAATATTGCTACTGCGTAAAATGGAACCTGCACCCAAATTTAATCACCTCACAAATAACTTTTAAGGATTAACTGATTTTCTGCAAAAATGCAAGTAAATTAGTTGCTCAACACAATTAAACGATCTATATTCTCATTTTAGTAATGCGACATTCATGTCGCGCAAATGGAGGTGCTGTAACGCAAACGTTTTGTTTGCTCTCAATCGGGACGATTGAGTTACATTCCCAACCGAGCGTGAAAAATAGTTGTTTCGGGCGGAAGGAGTGAGGTGTGGCAGATAGAGCTGCACACTCTTCGCTATAGGCTCGACAATTTGCTTGCAGACTGGAGTCTGGGGAACATTTTGTTGGCGCCTCTGCCTTCTGCGGAGTGCGACCCCGCAAGAAAGACGCGGTGAGCGGCTAACTATAATTGTGCGCGAAGCGCCACCGGTTGAGGAGGCGCACGCAGCCCGTGCAGGACGCCCGTTTTTGGCGGCCGGAGCGGCAATAAACCAGTGAGAAATATTAGTTATTTAGAAACAACAAACGTGACATTCACAACGTAGCTCTAGAAGTAATGTTTTGGGAAGTCTTTAATTCTTCTCGCTTCGCTCGAAATGACAGGTACACGGGTCCTTTTGGGACAGCCCCAACGAGTTTGGTGCTCAACCTTCAGGCCGGCCTTCCAAGCTAAAGCTTGAACTCCGAACTTAAACTTCAAACCAAATCAAAATGATCCAAGTCAAAAACTTAAGCTATACCTACACAAAAGCCGACGAGCCTGCGGTGACTAATCTAAATTTCACCATCGAAAAAGGCGAAATTTTCGGTTTCCTGGGGCCAAGCGGTGCAGGCAAATCAACGACCCAGAAAATTTTAATTGGCCTGCTCAAAGACTACCCGGGCAGTGTCTCTATTTTGGGAAAAAACCTGGTTGACTGGAACTCGGATTATTACGAGCACATCGGGGTCTCATTCGAATTTCCCAATCACTATCTCAAATTGACCGCCATTGAAAACCTGACCTATTTCGGTTCTCTATACAGGAGCAAAACGCAATCGCCGCAGGACTTACTCGATTTGGTGGGACTCAATAATGACGGCAAAATGCTGGTGTCCCAATATTCCAAAGGCATGAAGACCCGCCTGGGTGTGGCCCGCTCCCTGCTGCACAATCCGGATCTACTGTTTATGGATGAACCGACTGCCGGACTTGATCCGGTTAACTCGCGTCGGGTCAGGAATCTGATTAGAAAGCAAAAAGAGGACGGAAAAACGATTTTCCTTACCACACACGACATGGTCACCGCCGACGAACTTTGTGACCGGGTGGCCTTCATCGTCGAGGGTGAGATCAAATTGATCGGCGCACCGCGTGATCTGAAGTTGCAGCACGGCAAGCCCAACGTGCGCGTTGAATACGATGACAGCCAGAAAACCAAACGTGAAGATTTCCCCCTAAAAGATTTAGGGAACAATGCAGGCTTTTTAAATCTACTGAAAAATCACAACATCCAAACGATTCACACACTCGAAGCAACATTAGAAGATGTTTTTATTCAGGCAACCGGGCGGAGCCTGTCATGAAGCGTCTGGCGTCAAGTTTGTGGCTCGACTTTCGGCTGCAGTTTCGCAACGGGTTTTATTATGCCGCAGCCTTTGTGACGGTCGTGGCAATAGTAATTTTTCGTCAGTTCCCGAATTTGGATTTTAAATGGCTGCTGCCGGCACTGTTGCTGAACAACTTACTCATCGGCACATTCTATTTTTTCGGCGGGCTGGTTTTGTTGGAGAAGAAAGAAGGCACTCTGGAAGCACAGATCGTAACTCCCATCCGCACCTGGGAGTACCTGCTTTCCAAGGTCATCACCCTGACAGCTCTTTCAATACTTGAGAATGTTGCCTTGGTTATCTTTGTCTACGGGTTTGATTTTAACCCCCTGCTACTGGTTCTGGGAATTTCTCTGTCGGCTGCGATCTTCTGCTTGTTTGGGTTTATTGCTGTCGCCCGCTACGACTCAATTAATGAGTACCTCTTCCCATCTGTGTTGTACACCGCTGTCCTGTCTCTTGTTTTTCTTAACTATTTTGGTCTGTGGGAAAGCTGGTTATTTTACCTGCACCCGCTGCAGGCCCCCCTTCTGCTATTGAAAAGTGCTTTTAGCCCCCTAAAAAACTGGCAAGTTATTTACGGCCTGCTCTATTCAGCCTTGTCGCTGGGCTTGATTTTTTTATTGAGCCAAAAAATGTTTTATCGCTTCATTATTAAAAAAGAAGGGGTGCGCTAACTTGAGAAGCGTAACGGCTCTGAAAGCGCTCGGACCCATCGATGTTCGAAACATAATTCGCGACCCCCTTTTGCGCTGGATGGTATTTTTACCTCTTTTGATCGGCTTCCTGATACGCTGGGGCGTGCCGATCCTTTCAACTTATCTTGCCGGTCGATTTCAATTTGATTTGGTGCCGTACTACCACTTGATCATGAGCGCTATCTTGCTGCAATGGCCTATTTTATTCGGAATGATCATCGGTTTTCTACTACTCGATCAACGAGACGACCAAACCATTACGGCGCTGCAGGTAACCCCACTAACATTGACCGGCTATCTTATCTATCGCATTTCCCTACCGCTGGTCGTGAGTATTATGATAACATTAATTTCGTTTCCGATCGCCGGTCTGGTTGAGTTAAGCTTTCTACCTCTTTTTTTAGCGGCTCTTTTGGCTGCCCCTCTGGCGCCGATGTTTGCGCTCTTTCTTGCTACCTTTGCAGAAAATAAAGTGCAGGGGTTCGCCCTGACCAAGGCAGTTGGTATCGTCCTTTGGCCGCCAGTATTTGCTTATTTTATAGATTCCCCCTGGAAACTCGCATTTGGAATTTTTCCAACTTATTGGCCGATGAAATTTTTTTGGCTCCTCACCTCCGGCGGCGGGAAAATATGGATTTATTTTGTTGTCGGACTGTTATATCAAATTTTTGTTTTATGGGTGCTGTTAAAGAGATTCAATAAGGTAATGCATCGGTAATTCAATGTTCGTGGGGGGGTGATCTCTAAATATCATCGCAATGTGGATAATAGTGTTCTCGTGTTTGTGTGTTCGAGTGTTCAGGTGCTAATATCTTGAA
>JADFPY010000387.1 GCA_022562085.1 candidate division KSB1 bacterium
CGGTCAAAATCGGCTCCGGCAGCCAAGTGATGCTCCTGGATGGCAATGAGATCGACGCGATGTCCGGGTCGCTCTTCCTGAATAATAATTCCAGCGGGGATGTTGTGCTCGTCAGAGGCGGCGGTAATGTTATCGTGAGTACTACACTCGTTCATAGCAGCGACCGGCGCTTGAAGAAAAATATCACCACCCTTGACCACGCTTTGGACAAGGTCTTGAACCTGCGCGGCGTCAGCTTTGAATGGAAAAAAGAGGGAGCCAGAAACAGGAACCCGCAGCAAGGCGTTCAAATCGGCTTCGTTGCCCAGGAAGTCGAAACCGTCGTTCCTGAACTTGTTAAAACGGATTCTGAAGGATACAAATCTGTGGCTTACGCTAATGTCACAGCGCTCTTGGTTGAAGCGGTTAAAGGCCAGCAGAAAACCATTGCAGAACAAAATACACAATTGAAGGCGCAAAATGCACAATTGAAGGAATTGAGAAGCAGAGTTAACAAGCTGGAAAGCCAATTTAGTCAGACAGCAATGCTCAATAAATAAACAAAATCAAAAATCGGAAATGGGAAATCGCAAACCGAAAAACGGAAGCGGCAAATAAACAAATCGTAGCCGTTTTGGACTCGCCCGAATTTCGAATTTTCGATTGAGGTAGTTTGGCTCAAAAAAGCCTGGAGGATCAGAGTCTTCCAGGCTTTTTATGTTAAGATTTGGATTTTAGTGGAGACGGCGGGAATCGAACCCGCGTCCGAGAGACAGTCACCAAGAACTTCTACATGCTTAGTTTGTTGATTCAATCTCGCTTTTTGAGGTTCAGCAAACAAAACCCCGAAAAGCCAGCTCGAAAGATTCATCGGAGGACCTCGAGCAAGTCCTGAGATATAGCCACAAGATCGACGTTCAGCTCAAAATGTGTGGCGCACCCTGAGTGAACGAGCTACGCTAATAAATTAGGCAGCTAATGCATACGCATAATTGTCTGCGTTTAATTAGTGTTTCCAGTTGTTTAACGAGGACCCGGAAGAACCTCGGCATGCCATTCTTAGCTCCTCGACCCCCGTCGAAGCCAGGTCGTCCCCAAAAAGCTCTAAAAGAAAGCAAATTTTTTAACGAGAGTCAAGGGAAAACAGTTCCGCATTACCCCGCTAACTTATTAAATCGGTCAATTTCTTCAAAAGTATTAAAAACATTTAGCGAAAGCCTGACAGCATTCCAGTTTTCCGATTCAAAAGGCCGGAACACATAGCCGTGTTTTTCAAACATCTCTTTAAACAAAGCCCGGCTGCTTGTTTCTTTCAGTTCGACTGTGTACAACGAGGTTGCCAAATCCGGATCAAGAGGAGAACGCCAGATAAATTTCGAATTGTTTTTGAGGGCTTGATAGAAAGTGTCCCGCAGTTCTTTTCGCCTTTGTTCTGCGCCTTTGCTGTTCAGTTTAGTTTGAAAGTCGACCGCATTCCCAAGCGTGAGCGTTGCAGCAAGATTTCTGGTTCCATAGTCTTCAAAAATACGCACGGAACCTTGCCATCTTTCCTGGCCCCAGGTCACCCACATCGGTTTTAAGTGCGATTGCAATTCTTTTCTAATATAAAGCAGCCCGGTGCCTTTGGGGGCCTGCAGCCATTTGTGGGGACTGGCCGCGTAGAAATCGATCCCCATTTCCTGAAGATTGACATCCACCATTCCGACAGCCTGAGCGCCGTCGACTGCGATATACTGGACGCCTTTTTCCCTGGCCATTTCGGCGAGCTCTTTTACCGGGTAGCGAATTCCCACCAAATTGTCGATATGCGGAAAAACAACCACCCGCGTCTTTTCCGAAATATTTCTTGCATAAATATCAACAATATCGTCTCTGGATAAATTCGGTACTTCTTGAATTGGAAACTCGAACTTCTTTACCGAAAACTCTTTTTCTTTGGCATAGTGAAACCAGCATTGGCCTGCACCGGCATGGTTCAGGGAGCTGAAAACGACTTCATCCCCGGCTTTTAAAGGAAGGCCGCTGGCAAG
Organism: candidate division KSB1 bacterium; assembly: GCA_022562085.1. Classification (NCBI taxonomy): domain Bacteria; kingdom Pseudomonadati; species Candidatus Zhuqueibacterota bacterium. The sequence goes on from JADFPY010000387.1 coordinate 2,010, forward strand.
TAAATTAAAACCCTCAGTCGTGTTGTGGGTAAAGGCGAGCTCATCCGCGCTGCATCCCACAAATTTAGCAACTTTCTCACGCGTTTCTGCAAGTGCTTTTGCCCAGGGCTCACCCCACATATAAAGCCACGGATTTGATTCACACAGCTTTAAGTAGCCGGTATGTGCTTCATGGATAACCCTTGGAATTGTGCCGATCGAACCATGATTAAAATAGGTAATTTCAGGATTCAACAGGTATTGACGTCGCAGGTTTGCAAAATATTCACCTTTATTGTTCTGCTTTTCTAATCTCAATAAATTGTTGGCAAACACAGTTTGGATTGAGGAGAGTGTTGTGAGTGCCGTCACGGCCGTTATTCCGGAGCTTGCCTGTTTTAAAAAATCTCTTCTTTTCATAGGAATTCCTTTTAACCGATCGCTAATTTGTTTGATTTCCAATGCAATACAAATAATCCGAGGTTCGTATAAAGATCTTGGAATCGGCAACTGCCGGAGATGAGATTGTGTAGCTGCCGTCAAGTTCGTTGGTAGACAACAACTTGAATTTTGGACCGGCGGCCAATACGGTCGTAACTGCTTTTTCATTCGTAACATAAAGCTTATTGTCCACTAAAACCGGCGAGGCACTCACAATTCCCTGAGCAGTGCGCTCGGGACCCCAGACGACCCCACCCGTTTTAGCATCCAGGCAGACAACCAACCCTCTGTCATCGACCATGTAGAAATACTTACCGTCACAAACCGGTGTTGGTACATCCGTGGCGGCCGGACCTTCCCACTTCCAGGCGGGGTTGCCGCTCGCGATGTCGGCGGCACGGAAGGCCAGCAGCGGCTTTTTGCGTGTCGGCGCGTAAATCATGCCATCTATTGCGATGGGCGAGGCGCAGATGCGATAATTGCGCCGCTTGTCGGGGTTCAATCCTCCGGCGCGCCAAATTTCTTTGCCCGTTTCAGGATCGTGGCCGGTTACATAATCTCCGCCGAGGATAACAATCTGTGTTTTGCCGTCGTGTTGCAGCAGAGTGGGAGTGGTGTAAGCATCCGGTGACTCAGCCACGGCATCCGTGGGTCGTTCCTGCCGCCATTTCTCGTTGCCGGTCAAAGCATCGAAGGCAACCACGTAGGAAGGGTCGTCGGTTTTTTGTCCGTGTAAAACCTGAAGAATAAGCTTTCCCTCATAGTATAAAGGAGAGGAGGCGTACCCCCAGTTCATCCCGAAAGCGCCGTAGTCATCTTGCAAGTTTCGCTGCCAGATTTTCTTGCCATTTAGGTCGAATGCCGTGACGGTTCCATTACCGGTAACGACCCAAACATGCTTTCCATCTGTGACCGGAGATGGGGATGTGTTGTTGTGTTTGCGCCAAATTTTATTACCTTCGTCAAGTTCTCGTTGCCAAAGCACCGAGCCGTCTTTCTTGGAAATAGAAATCAGAAGCAGGGTTGAACCGCCAGGGTGGCGGGCGACACGTCGTCTTCTCCGTCGGTTGGGATTCCGCCGCTGCCGCTCTTCCTGGCGCTTTTTGGTTTCTTCCACAAAAGCCTCTACTTCCTCCTCATCGGCTTTGGCTGGTGAAGTGACAAAAATTTGATTCCCCCAGATGATCGGCGTGCCGCCGCTCCATGATGGCATGGGTGCCTTCCAAATGATATTTTCGCTGTCGCTCCAGGTCTCAGGAACGTTGGTTGTTTTGCTGACGCCATTTTGATCAGGGCCGCGCCATTGAGGCCAATTTTCCTGGGCATTTATATCAACTACCATCAGCATAAATACACACATGACCACTATTACGATTGTTCGAGCCATTGTTTTGTCTCCTAATATTTAGAAATTTATAAAACCAAATGAAATAAAAGTAAAAACGTTTTGGACACAGAGAAGACTGAGAATCACAGCGCGGCGTTCAGCCGCACAAAAAGAGTAAACCGATTGAGCGGATTAAACGGATTACCTGATAGGAAGCATAAATCCGCTAAATCCGTTCTATCCGCTTACAGAAGCAGTTGAACTTTCGAAGAAACTTTGCTAAAAAAACAGAATGTTGCAGATTTTGTAGTACAAAGAACCCAGAGATTTCAATTTATTTTTCTAATGATACCGTCTTTCAGAAAGAGCGTTTA
>JADFPY010000388.1 GCA_022562085.1 candidate division KSB1 bacterium
AATGTTGTCGTCATTGAAATCGTAAAAGGTACTGTCATTGGCTAACCTGAGAACATTCCCATCAAAAGTCGTCTCGAAGGTAAATTGATAGGGAATTTCAAATCCTCCAAAACCAAATAAAGCGTGTCTGCAGATATTCTATAATTTAAGGTAACCTGAGTGTCTTCTTTCAAGGCATATTTAATGGTGGTCGTTGGATTAAATGGATTGGGATAGTTTTCGCCAATGAGAAACTTTCCACAACCGTTGAGAGAGCACTTTTACCGTTTGTTCCGCTCTTCTGTTTTTTCTTCTTCTTAATAATTACGCAATCCTTGCCCTCAATGAGTGTGCAATCGAACAGTTCAGCCGTAAGGGTTAAACCCACGGTATCGCCATCTTCAATATTTTCCAGGGCGGCCACAATCGCTTGGGTATCAAATTTAAGGGTCAGATCATCAAAACCATCGGCGCCTGCAGTTGTACAGTCGCAGTCATCTTGCCGATTCACCAGCGCTTATGATCAACATCTGGCCGAATGTAAAAAATGTCGCGAGAAGTTAAATTGGCTGAAGAAACTTGTTCACGATCAACAGTTTGAAAATCGGGAAGCGTGTGCAGAGATTCGTGGAGAGCTGGAAGCATATGCAGTGGGGAGGGCATCTAAAGTGCAAACGGAAGCTGTTCTCAATCACGCCGGCGAAGGTCACAATTGTAACGCCCTCTTGAGTCTTCTACCCAAGGCCTTTACTTTTGATGATGTTGAGCTTAGCGATATTCCCGTTTCTGAAAATCTGGTTGTAAGAATAGGAAGGGCTCTGGATCAAAAATTAGATGGTTCCTCAGCACATCCGGACGTTAAGAAAAACAAAAATGAAAGAGATTGCAGAAGATGTAAAAGACTTCATCGATGAGATCAGACTCTCCTTAACGCCATTTGAACCGGTCTTAGGGTTTCGGGGTGATGAAAAAATTCCAAAAAGCGAATTTGTTGAGGTGGCGCATACGGGGGAGACGTGGTCATAAACGTGGGATTTCCCAGCGTTATCGTAGAACTCTATTCGTCTCGTGACAAGTATCTCGATGATGGCGAATCGAATTCTGAAGGTAAAGTTGTTTTCACTGATATAGATTTTGGCAGTTACAAAATTAAGATTCTCGGTCACCGAATTGATGCATTGGAGTAAATTGCCTGCGTTTTTCAAACTCTTTGACAAATATTTCCGATTGTGTCAAGAAAAGCGTCAGGCAAAAACAGCAGAAGTTAAAATTCATCATATCGAAAACAGCCCACCACATGATCGTTCACCATGCCAACCGCTTGCATAAAGGCATAGCAAATAGTCGGACCGACAAATTTAAAACCGCGTTTGAGTAGATCTTTACTCATCGTTTCGGACTCAGGAGTTTTTGCGGGAAGGTCTTTTAATTGTTTGAAGCTGTTCGGCCTGGGTTTGCCGCCAATGAATTGCCAGATGTAAGTATCGAAATCGCTGAATTCTTTTTGGATTTCGAGAAATCCGCCGGCATTTTGAACGGCAGCGTTAACTTTGAGTTTATTGCGAACAATCCCCTCATTATTGAGAAGTTCTTGAATTTTGGTTTTATTGTATGCAGCTATTTTTTTGGGATCGAAATTATCAAAAGCTTTGCGGTAATTTTCTCGCTTTCTAAGAATGGTTATCCAACTCAATCCAGCTTGCGCGCCTTCAAGGATGAGCATTTCAAACAGCTTTTGGTCGTTGTGCTCGGGGATACCCCATTCTTTATCATGGTAGTCAAGATAGAGCGGGTCTGAGCCGGCCCATTCACATCTGGTTTTCATTTTTCGCCTCTCTTAATAAAAAGGAATACAGAGGTCTCAGAGATTCACAAAGAACAGAGAGAGTTTTTCTGAAAGTACAAAGGACTATTTAATTTTTAAATGCCCAAATGTTGTATTGAATAAAAACAGACAGTTGCTTTGCCCACTGATTTTTTATAGTCCTGTTTTTTAGGCATAGTTTTTTATAGATATTTTGTTTTTTCATTGTGATCTTTGTGCATCTTTGTGTCCTCTGTGTCTATCTTTTATACGAATGTTGCAATTTCTTCCAGTGACTTCTTGCTAATATCCGGAACCCTGGCATTTTCTTCGGGATAGCCAACCACAAGAATTAAATAAGCTCGTTCATTCGCCGGGCGTTTGAGAATTTTGCCTAGAAAACCCATTGGGCTGGGTGTATGGGTGAGAGAGACCAATCCGGCATGATGAATTGCAGTGACGAGAATACCGGTGGCGATACCCACTGATTCTTGTACGTAGTAGTTTTTTGATTTTATATTGTCGGTAGTGAGTTCATGACTTTGAGCAAAAATAACAATTAAGTACGGAGCCGTTTCAAGAAAAGGTTTGCTCGCATCGGTTCCTAATGGAGCCAAAGCCTCCAGCCATGCATCCGGCGCACGGCCGCTGTAAAAGGCCTCCTCCTCTTTTTCAGCAGCCTCCCGGATTTTCTTTTTTATCTCCGGGTCTGTGACTACGACGAAGTACCACGGCTGTTTGTTGGCACCGTTGGGTGCAGTTCCGGCGGCAAGTAGACACTTTTCAATGATCTCTTTTGGTACCGGCCGATCTGAAAAATCACGAACGGTTCGCCGCCGTTTTATGTCTTCATAAAAATCGGTTGCGCGTTTTTGCATTTTAGCCGGGGAAAATTCGGTTTGATTTGGGAGTGGAATAAACTTTGGTTTTTTGGTTTCCATTTGTTATTTTTCTAAATTGAGTTCCATAAATGTCGCTCCCTTAACAGGGTTAACCCGGTAGGGTTCAATAGTCTCAAAGCCTAGAGTCTGGTAAAGCCGAATGGCATTTTGCATCTCAGGTGTCGTATCCAGGCGCATACGCAGGTAGCCAATTTGGCGCGCTTCTTCAACGATGGATTCCGCAAGGCTTTTACCAATTTTTTTGCCTCGAAATCCTTTGCGTACAAAGAATCTCTTCATTTCACAAGTGGCCTTATCGATTTTTCTCAAGGCAACACAACCGGCAACTTTTGATCCATATTTGGCGATTAGCAAACGGCCTTCAGGAAGTGCATACCCGCCAGGAAGTTCGGAGAACTCGTGTTCAAAGTCCTGAAAAGAGAGGTCAAAACTCAGTGACTCTGCATATTCCTTGAAAAGGTCTCGGATGTGCTGGAGATCCTCTTTAGCGGCAGGCACAATTTTTAACATTGAAACTTTAATTTACTTATTCAGAAACATAAGCATCCGCTTCGATTTCCACAATAATTTCCGGTGAAATCAAACGGCTGACTTCCACCATCGTGGTCGCCGGCCGAATGTCTTTAAAAAATTCATGATGGGCCTTGCCCACTTTTTGCCAGTCATCAATATTGGTGACATAAATACGAGTGCGAACCACATCTTCGAGTGAGGCATCTGCTCTTTTCAGCGCGGTTTCAATATTTTTGAGCGATTGTATTGCTTGCGCATACGGATCATCACCTCCGACAATTTTGCCTTCTTCGTCTGTGGCGGTAGTTCCTGTGATATGAACGTGCGGGCCGATTCGCACCGCACGGGAGTAGCCAACGATAGTCTCCCATTTGGTTCCGGTTGAAATATTTTTCCTTTCCACTTTAGAATGTCTTTGAAGTTAGTTGAAAAATTTCTTTATCCGCTTCCGTAGAGGCGATAAGGTTTTCAAAATAAATGCGCACCGGACGGCCTTCAAATTCTTTGTTTATTGCAAGTTTGATATTACCAAAAGTCTGCCACTCTCTCCACCAGGACCCGGATGGTTTGGCGTCAGCCTCCTGGCCCTGCAGGACGTATTCCCATTTGTGCATTAACCGGTCGCTTTTGCCGATGTAAGCCCAGTAGGTGTCATCCGGGGTTAATCCGACATCTTCAAAGGTTATTTTGACCAGGTCATAAACTTGACCTTCGATTTCTTTCTCACCTTCATAATTCAAAATTACGCCAGGGTCGTTGAGCTGGTATGGCATAATCAACCAGTAGCTGTCGTTAATATATCGGCCGTAGGCTCTCTCTATCCATTTGGCTTTTGTAGAGTCCTCGATGACTTTTGTGCCGTCCAAAAAGACATCCCCTGTTTTGGTTTGGGTATTAAATATTGCAACAAAATGCTGGCCGTCTCGGC
>JADFPY010000389.1 GCA_022562085.1 candidate division KSB1 bacterium
GTTACTAGTAAACGTATCGTAATGTCCGACTTCAACTAAATTAGTGGGATCCGAAATATCGACAATGCGAAGACCGTCGCCATAATGAGAAATGTAGGCGTAATCTCCCAAAATGTGAGTATTGTGCGCCAACAGACTGGGAGCAGCTAAATATTCGTCAACAATTTCCGCATTAAAGGGATCTCTGATGTCCCACATCTTGACCGTCAGACCCGTGCTCTCCTGGGTTGTCATGACATATTTACCATCCTCGGTGGTCCAGGCGTTATGTACATTGGGGCCCGGGAGAATTTCCGTGATTTGTACCGGTGCAGACTTATCACCGACGTCGAGAATTACCAGGCTACCGCTATTGAATGCGCTACCAAACAAGGTATCATTCCTGACATAAACATCATGGAAGCATGGAGAGGGCCACTCACCAACCTTAATTGGCGATTCGGGGTCGGATAAGTCAAGAATGTCAACGCCACGAATTCTATCTGGTCCTGATATATATGCGAAGCCATCAGTGATATACAAATTATGAGCTCTTTTGAAAGCCGTAGTATCCGTGCCAACCAGTCGAACAGAATCCGGCAGTCCGCCAAGATCGATAATTGTTAAGCCGTCATTACGTTCGTCCGCAGTAACGTAGGCGTAGTGATCATGGGTTTTTATATCTCTCCAATTAGATAACACACCCGGTACAAATGCCACTTCCTCAAGGCCTGTGGATTCTACTTTTGCAATTGAAACACCCGTATAATGGCCGACAATGGCGTAATCATTTCCCTGGTCATCCGTGTACCCCCAGACATCGTTAGCAGAACCAAAAAAGCCACCCCTTTCACTTCCATATTCCAGATTTCCGATTAAAGTCGTATTCCGACTGGTTTGTGCGAAGATTTGGGAGGGCAAGCAAAATAAAAATATTAGCATAACTTTTCTCATGGTACATCCTTTTTGGTGAGGTAATTAAAATAGGTTTAATGGAAGGTATGTGATGACTACAGACAGTTTCAGGCTCTTATTCCACATTCTAAATGGTTAGAACTTCAAAAAATATTTTTAATTTCTTTTAGGTCGGAAATTTCAAAATCTGCCAGGCTGTTATTCTCTGAGGTCTTTTTCGGATTAAAAAAAATTGCCTGCCAGCCAAAGTTTTTAGCTCCAACTATGTCATTTTCGTAGGAGTCACCAATATAAACCGTTTCAAAAGGCTTACTATTTGCTTTCCTTGCGGCTTCACTAAATATTCCCGGATAAGGCTTTGCCACACCCACATCTTCAGAATAGATTTTATATTCAAAATATGACTGCATGTTGAGCCTTGACAGCTTACTTTCCTGAACCCTGGGAAATCCATTGGAGAGAATACCCAGAGAATATTTTGGCTTTAAATAATCGAGAATTTCAACAGCATTCGAGATAACAAAAGTTTGCTTTGAATAAAGGGCTAAATAATTTTCTGAAAACACAGAATAATCAATTGGGGTTAAGCTCAATTCCTCGAAAGTCATTTTAAAACGCAGGATTTTAAGTTCTGCCGGAGAAACCTCACCGTCCGCCATCTGCTTCCAAAGAATCGTGTTATTTTTATCGTAAGTTCGAAGAAAGTTCTCCCGGTTGACTTTAGCAAAAAGCTCAGGCTTTGAGTCAAGTAAAAATTTCAAAGTTGCTTGCTCGGCACGCATGTGATCGAACAAGGTATTGTCCAAATCAAAAAAAATGGTTTTTATGTCTTTGAAGCTCATTTTAAGAAAAGAAAGGTAGATAATTTCGTTCAATAAAACAACGCCAAATTTAGGGACTGACAGGTAATTTTCTGCCATACTCGATAAATTTGTCCCCGAATGTTTCTATCGGGGAAGCATTCGAGCACAAGCTTTTTGGCAGAATTTGAAATCACAAATATCAAATAACAAATGCCGACGGTTCGGCATCAAACAAAATCACTGAAAGTTATGGTTTTATTGGACATTGGGATTTGGTATTTGAGTTTTATTTGTAATTTGTAGTTTGTTTTTTGAGATTTGCGGCTTGTCCGCGTTAGGATCAAGTAGAGTGCGTTTCTTAATAAATGGTCTTGTTATAGAATGGTCAGTTCTAAATAACCGCGAATATATGCTAATAACGCTAATATTTATTTTATGAAATGAGAATTGCAGCAAGAGATATTTTTTAAAACGTTAAATAATTAAAAATATCAAATTTAGAAAGTCGTCTTTGATTCTGTTGCTTTTATTGGCGTTCATTTGCGTTAATTAGCGGTACAGTTTTTAGGATTTTAGATGATCTTATTTTAAAACATCAACTAATTTTTCAATAACAAAATCGAGATCTTTATAAGTAATTGTCAAAGGAGGTAGGATTCTGATTACATTGATTCCAGCTGGAAAGGCCAGCACGCCCTTTTCCAGGAGCATTGAGATTAAGGGGGGAGCAGGTTCTTTGACTTCGATTCCAATCATTAACCCCAGGCCTCTAATCTCCTGAATTTTTCTTAGCGTATGGTTTTTTAGTTTTTCAGTAAAATACTTACCTTTTTCTTTCGCTTGTTCAGCAAGTTGATTTTCAATCATAAAATCGATTGCAGCATTTGCCGCAGCAGAGCAGAGCGGATTCCCTCCAAAAGTAGTACCATGTTTCCCGGCGGGTAGGTCGATTTTATCTGAGCAAACCACCGCGCCCATGGGAAGGCCACCGGCAATTGCTTTAGCTAAACAAAGAATGTCCGGCTCTAAATCGAAATGATGGCAAGCGAACATTTTACCGGTGCGGCAAAAGCCGCTTTGAATTTCATCGATAATAAGGATAACTCCCATCTCGTCGCACAGTTGCCTGACTTTTTGAAAATAATCAGCGCTTCCAACATTAACACCGCCTTCCCCTTGAATAATCTCCAAAATGATCCCGGCGGTGTTTCGATTTACCCGTTCTTTTAAGCTTTCAAAATCATTAAACGGTACGAAACTAAAGCCCGGCAGCAAAGGCTCAAAACCATCTTTATATTCAGGCTTAAAAGTAGCGCTCAACGAAGCGGTTGTTCGTCCATGGAACGCTTTTTCGGCGCAAATAAACTCCGTTTTCTGAGTGGCGAATTTTGCAAACTTGATTGCGCCCTCGATGCTTTCGGTTCCTGAGTTGCAAAGGAAAGTCTTGTTCAAGTTAGCCGGGGTAATTTGGATAAGCTTTTCAAGAAGCAAAGCCCGCTGATCGTTGTAGAACATATTTGAGCATGTGATGAGCCGTGCTGCTTGTTCGGAGACTGCCCGGGCAATTTTTTCATTTGCATGACCTAAGTTAGCGACGCCATTCCCGGAAACGCAGTCGATGTATTCATTCCCGTGATCATCCCAGATTTTGGCATTTTTGCCTTTAACTAAAACAAGCTCTTTTTTTGCGTAGACACCCAGAGCGTAGGTTTTTTCTAATTCTAAGTAATTTTGTATCATGGGATTTTCTTAGAGCGTTTGTCAGCTTGATTATCTAAAATAGTCAATAGACTACTTTTTCTCAAGATAAATATTTTGATACAATGTGCTTGAGTTGGGGGTAAAGATTGCAGTTCAAAGGATAACGAAGTAGAAGAAGTCATTCCCCGCTCGGATTGAAGAATCACAGAACCATTTTTTTTGGCTCTAGCGAAATGTGATATCTTCGAAGTTACAAATAAAAAAAGCCGCTGCCTGAAACCTTTCCCGTAAGGGCGGTACGGACAGCGGCGATAGGATTTGGAGGATCCTATGGAGGAGGCTAATTACCTAAATAAATTAATCTAAATCCTAAAATTTTTACACTTTCAGGCCCTGTAATTGGACCATTCAGGAACTGTGGATAATAATTAGATATTTTCGCGTAGTGTAAAACATCGATAGCATGAGTTCCTTGCGACAATTCAAAAACACCGCTTTCACGCGAAACTGTATGAGGCGTTCCCGGGTCATCCGGAACGACTTTGTAATTACCGGCGTTGCCGTTTTCGGGTAAGAAGACGTTGTCAGAATCATCTCGAACCTGCAGATAAAAACTTTCGTTGAGCTGTGAATCGCCGCTGTTATACCAAACTTCTGTGACAATTTGATAC
>JADFPY010000390.1 GCA_022562085.1 candidate division KSB1 bacterium
GTTGGTATAGAGCTAAGACCTGAAATTGATGAATACTTTCATAAATTCACATAGGATTTTCAAATGGATATAAATAAAGTAATTTATTCAATCAATATTGAAGATGTGCAAAAGGTTGCTGAAGATGAACTTGGACGAGAACTAAGTGAGAATGAAGTTAAGATCATTGAAGAAAGAATTGGCGATAATATCAGTTGGTATGATGCAATTTGTTTAACGATAAACGATTTAGAAATGAATCAATGATTTTATCTTCTGAAAAAGAAACACTTTTATAGTCCCCCAAAAAAGAAATCACTGTATTTGACGCCCTATTCTCGTCCCCAGTTTAGTGCTTTTCAAAATCAAAAAATTCCAAAGCTCCACCGGCCTTGAAATACTGGTCGGTCAGGACGACGCAAGCAACGATTATCTGACTTTTAGAGTCGGTCACGCCAACGACGTCTGGTTTCATGTCAGCGGAACCCCAGGAAGCCACGTCATCTTGCGCTGCGGTGAAACGAAAGGTCAACCCGACAAAGAAAGTCTGCGCGAGGCTGCTGCTCTGGCGGCCTGGTTTTCCAAAATGCGCACCGGTGGCAAAGTAGCGGTTTCTTATTGCTTTGTAAAACAAGTTGGTAAACCGCGGGGGATGAGGCCGGGAAAGGTAACCATAAAAAACGCAAAGAAATTGCTGGTTCGTCCAGAATTGCTTGAGGAAATTAAATAAGTTATCTCAAAAACTATGGCGAAGGCGTCCCGCTGAGCCTTTTCAAAATTCAGAACTTAGGAATCCTCGGCGGGACGCCTTCGGACTAACTCTTCGGTAAGCACTGCAACAGTTAGATTAACCCTTGATGCGGTTGGATAAAAGCTACCACAATGGTCGTAATAACCGCCAGCCAAATTGCCACGTACATGGGTACGAAATAGTTTCTTCTCTTCAACATTTCCGGAAATTTGATTGGCATTCCCGAAAACTTGCCGCGCGGTTTGTTTGGGAAGAAAAAGGTTTTATAAGTTTCAATCGTGCCAATCGTATAACCTAACGCTCCAAAAGTGATAAAAAGATAGTTTTCGGTAAAATGAGCAAGCATGAAGGCGTACGACATCGCCATGACCGGGCTTCGGAAAAATTTAGGGATCTCAAATCCCTCCTTCGGTGCGTCTTTCCAGGCGCCGCCAAAAGCTGAAATCCAGCCGCCGATACCGCCAAGCACCAATACCACTATCATTCCTGAACCGCCGCCGAAGTTTATGGTCTGCAAATAATAAACGCCCCAAACGACCAAAACCTCGCCGGTGAAATAAAGAGCGCCGACGCTCAAGCGGATGGCGTGACTTTTTATCACTTCTCCTCGGAAGCTAAATTGCATGGGAATGAAATATTTTGATTGATCCTGCACCCGAAGAAAGGTCTTCCAAAACTCCACCAACGCCCGTTCAATCACATAGGTAACCCCATAAAGGACGACCATATTTCCGGGTTGGGTCATATTTAGTTTAGTAACAAGATAAACACTGACCGAAGCTGCTGCGCCCATAAGCGTGCTGCGAAAATATTTTGGCCAGGTGAAGCCCTCATGCGGGGCGTCTTTATACATTCCCCAGGTCGAGGTGTGCAGTCCTGCCATGAGTCCAATGATGAGTGCAATTATAAAATCCATAGGTTTAGAACTCCCTCCTGATTCTGATTAAATTGATTCGTAGACTTTTTCAATAAGCTTAATGTCCTGCTCAGCTAAGTCGAAGGTAAACATTGGCGCCCTTCCATTTCTAATGCAATCGATAAAATCCCGAAACATGCCTTTATAACCGGCAATATCCTTTAGGCCGGGGAAAATGAGTTGTTTTTTTCGGCCCCGCACAAAAATAAATATCCCGTTTGACTCGAAGGTGATGCTGCCTTCCCGGCCGTAAATTTTCGAAAGTCTCAGCCCCTTAAAAAGCGAAGGCGTTTCCCAGGAGTGATAAAGCGTCCCAACCGGACCTTCCTCGTATTCCATTGTAATAAGGATACTTTTTTCTACGCCGTTTTTGTGGCCGGGCCGAAGGCCTTTGATCGTTTTTACGTTTAGCCCCAGATTAGCAATCAAGTTAATCCAGTGAATGCCGCCTTCGAAAAGCGCGCCGCCGCCGGACAGCTCTGAGTCACTGCGCCACTCTTCTTTTTTTATGACCTGCTTTTTGAGGGCGTTGATGTGCACAAATAGAATTTCTCCGATTATACCGGACTTGATTAGGTCCCGTAATTTGAAAGCAAGCGGTTTGTAGAAGTAATTTTCCGCCACAAAAACCCGCCGGTCGGCTTTCTTCCGGGCTTTGCCAACTAATTTAAAATCGCTTGAATTCAAAAACGGTGGTTTTTCTACGATGACATGTTTGCCCGCTTCCAGGGCTTTCAAAGTCAGGTCGAGATGCTGCTTTGGCGGCGTGGCAATTAAAACGACATTAACATTTTCCGCTTGAATGGCGGCCATATACGATTCAAAAATCCCGTGACCGCTGAATTTCTGATTAAAGTTTTCCGCCTTGTTTTTATCCCTGCTGGCGTAATACAATTGAATTTTTTCGAATCCTGCCAGGGTTTTGCTGTGTATTTGAGTAGCTTTGCCGCAGCCAAGAAAGGCCAGGTTTATGGTGTTTTTCGTATTAGAGAATTTCATTTTTCAGAATATGCCGGCCCACACGCAACGCATTTGCCGAAATCGTTAAACTAGGATTCAGCCCCCCTGAGGTTGGCATGAAACTACCGTCAACCACGAACAGATTGTCGATTCCCCGAAATTGACAGTACTGATCCAGTGCGGAAGATTCCGGACTTTCACCCATGCGAACCGTGCCGACAGCGTGGGAAAACGTTTTTATTTTGTGTTTATAAAAAAGAATTGCGCCGGCCTTTTTTAAAATTCCTTGAGCCTTTTTCAATAAGGCGTCTCTCGCTGCATAATCTCTTTTTGTATAGTGATGAGTAATCTGAAGTTGAGGCAACCCAAATCGATCTGATTTCGAACGATCGAGAGCAAGGTGATTTTCATATTTCGGTTGATCTTCCGCCAGGACGATCAGTCCGGTCAAATGCGGTACAAAAAGAGCCGCCAATTTACCAATTGGTTTGGGAAGCATCCCTTTCACGAGTCCGATGGGCGGTGTCTGCAGTTGCTGCATACTGCCAAGCTTACCCTTCGGAGATTTGATGCTCGAATGTCCAAAATAAAAATCATGAATGCCGAGCTGTTTATGAAATTCATTATGCGGGTCCGGGCGCTTCGGGAAAAACCCAAAGGCAATGGCGTTGCAGTGTCGTGTCAAATACCGGCCGACGACATCTCCCCCCGGATTTAATTGTTCAAGACCGGAAGCCAATAGCAAATGCGGAGACGCTAATGAACCCGCCGACAAGATCACTAATTTAGCGTGGTAACTTTTATTCTCTCCGAACTTTTTATCGAAGCAATCTACTTGGGAAATGCGCCCTTTTGCTGTTTTTAGCTTTACAGCAACTGTGTTGACTTTTATTTCTAACCCTTTTTCTATTAAACCGGGCAACACGCGGGTTGCCAGATCATTTTTAGCTTGAATGGCACAGGCGAATGTATCGCAAGTAGGGCAAGCAATGCACTGGGCTTGTCCGTTTTGCTGGCCATAATTAATTGCCAAGGGAAGTCGAAAGGGGTGATATCCCAAATCGTCTGCCGCTTGACCGATCATTTGCGATACCTCGGAAAGCTTCCCAAGTTTTCCCGGAAATGGTTTGCTGCGGTTTGGTTCGGTGGGATCGCCAGGTTCGCCTGCAATGCCCAGAATCTCTTCTGCCTGGCAATAAAACGATTCCAAATCAGTATATTTGTATGGCCAGCTTGCGTCCGAATTGTTCGCGATTTCAGGCGCCACTTCAAAGTCAGCTTCACGAAGCCGCATGGAAACACCGCCGTAAAATACGGACGGTCCGCCAACACAGGTGTAAGCTCCCATGATTTTGCTGTTGCCGCCGGCCAATACGCGATAAGGGATCTCTTTAGAGTAGTAGGGAGTCAATTCTACTGAAGCGTCAGCTGCCCAATTATGCTGACCGCGA
>JADFPY010000391.1 GCA_022562085.1 candidate division KSB1 bacterium
CTTTTTTCTTTGATCTCTGGAAAGCATTTGAGCAGAATAAAGACTTTGCAACTCTGACCCAGCAGGTATTAAAAAATGATGAATTCTGGGGTAGAGATTTGAATGAAATCCCTGGTTTGAGCGACGTTGTCTGCCGGCATGTTGAAACGATTCTTGCAAAGGGGATGGCAGGTGCGCTTAACGATTTGCTGTAACTCGGCATTGATGTCGAGAGGGTTAGGGCTGTCCAAAAAGCGATAACGACGCTGACCTTTTTCAAAAAGGTTCGCGTCTTCTTGACCCGGACACAAACGCTAACCTTCTTGGAGAAGGTCAGCGTTTCCTAAGAGAATAGAGCGAAGGCGTCTCGCCGAGCGTTTTTCGAAGTTCTGCGCTTATCCATCCTCGGCGGCACGCCTTCGGACTAGTTTTTTTGACTTTTGATTGTTTATCAAAACCAACTTTTCTGAAAAAACGAAATTAAAAACGGTTAACCAAAGAGAGAAAATATGTCTCGAATTGAAATTGTCAAACAAATGCTCGACTGCGGTGCGGTCGCCGTCATTCGCATGAGCGACTCGCAGAAACTCATGAAAGTGGCCGAAGCCGTCTGCAAAGGCGGCATTCCTTTTTTGGAGATTACCATGACCACACCGGGCGCGCTTCAGGTGATCGAAGCTTGTGCGAAGAAGATGGGAGACGAGATTTTAGTCGGCGTCGGTTCTGTTCTTGACGCCGAAACCGCACGGTTGGCCATCCTTGCCGGCGCACAGTACGTGGTGAGCCCCATCTTGAATCCGGAAGTCATCCGAATGGCGCATCGCTATGACGTCCCGGCGATCCCCGGGGCCTTTACTCCAACGGAGATTTTACAAGCGCATGAACAAGGAGCGGATATCGTCAAAGTGTTCCCCGCCGATGTCGTCGGGATGGCCTTCTTTAAGGCCGTTAAAGCCCCGCTGCCGCAGGTTAACCTAATGCCTACGGGCGGCGTTTCTTTAACAAACGCCGGAGACTGGATAAAAGCCGGCGCCTGCGCGGTTGGCGTGGGCAGCGCGCTGTTAGACAAAAAGGCAATCGCGGATGAAAACTACCCTGTATTAACTGAGAATGCAAGAATCTTGCGCAAAAGTATTTTGGAGGGACGTAAATAGAATCTAAATTGAGCGATTAGCTTTTGGCTATTAGCTCTTAGCTGATAAAAATCAATTAGTTGAAAATGGTTAATGTAGTTCACCTAATAGGTGAAACGATATTCAGGATGTAAATTCATTAAAAATAGAAGCCAAAGGCCAGGAGCTAATGAACAAACGCGTATTTTAGGTAGAATTATGAGTCATAAAATCGTTATGTTAGGCGAAATCATGTTGAGGCTTTCGACGCCGGGCTTCAGCCGCTTTGTGCAGGCGCCAAGCTTTGACCTCACCTACGGTGGCGGGGAAGCCAATGTCGCCGTCTCTTTGGCGAACTACGGCTTGCAGAGCTATTTTGTAACAAAATTACCGGCCAATGAAATTGGACAGGCGGCGCTGAACCATCTGCGCAGATTCGGCGTGAATGTCGATTATATCGTACGTGGCGGCGAGCGTCTTGGAATTTACTTCCTGGAATCCGGTGCGAGCCAACGGCCGTCGAAGGTCATTTACGACCGCGCTCATTCTGCTGTGAGTGAACTGAAATCCGCTGAAGTTGATTGGCAGAAAGTGTTTGAAAATGCAACCTGGTTTCATTGGACCGGGATTACGCCTGCCCTTGGCCAACTCTCGCAGGAGTGCTTAGAAGAGGCTTGCAAAGCCGCAAAAGCGGCCGGCGCCACAATCAGCTGCGACTTAAACTTCCGCAAAAAGCTCTGGACGCCTGAACAAGCTCAAGCCACGATGCGCCCTTTGATGGAATACGTCGATGTCTGCATTGCGAATGAAGAAGACGCAGAAAAAAGTTTGGGGCTAAATGTAAAGGACTCTGACGTGGATCAGGCAAAACTGGACGAGACCGCTTACTTTGAAATCGCTGAGAACCTAAAAAGGGATTACGACTTCCAGACCGTTGCAATTACCCTCAGGGAAAGCTTTTCGGCTTCCCGGAACGGTTGGAGCGCACTGCTGCTGGACAAAAAAGATTGCCAAAAGCCTTACCATTCCCGTCATTACGACATTCAAATTGTCGACCGTGTTGGCGGCGGAGATGCTTTTGCTGGTGCACTCATCTTTGCGCTTCTCAGCAAAAAGAACACGAAAAATGCTTTGGAGTTTGCGGTTGCCGCATCCTGCCTCAAACAGACAATTCCAGGCGACTTTAACCTGGTGAGCGCCGAGGAGGTCGAGAAACTAGCCGGAGGCAGTGGTTCAGGGCGAGTAGAGCGCTGATCTGAAAATAGCATATATTTTCGCGTATCCAGCACCAGGTCTCAAAGGCTTCAGGGGTTAACGTATGGAAAGCATGGAGCTTAGTAGTGTGCTCTCTCAATATTATCGCAATGTGGATAATAGTGTTTTCGTGTTCGAGTATTTACGTAAACACTTTAACACCTGAACACGCTAACACTGTATATTTCCCGGTTGTTTAAGAAACGTTGCACTAGAAAGCAAGAAGTATGATGAGTATGAAGGAGATAGCCGTGCCATGACGCTTTACAAAATCTCAGACATGAGGGGAGAGTCAATATGACCAGGCTTCCTGATACCAGAAAGCGACTTTATGATGTCATTGATTTGGATGAGTCGTGAAAGTTCTTAAAATACTTGATATTTCTAACATTTTTATTATATAAGCCTCGTGCCGATTGTCGGGAATGAAGATAAAAAAGATTGGCAGATGGCATCTGAGAAGAAGGCCCGCAATGGTTCTCAAAATAAATCAGGGGTAATATTACGGCAATGGAAAAGTTTTTCTTTAAATCTCCTATTGCCCGAAGCGTGATAAAATAAAACACTTGCCGGGGTGGTGAAATTGGCAGACGCGCTGGACTCAAAATCCACCTCCCTTTCTTCCTAAGTTAAATAAAAACAATATACTTACCGATAGTAAAATTTCACAATCCCAAACACAGGTAACTACTTGTTTTTACATAGAGCGACACTATCTAACATGACAAGCATGGTGAAAAAATTGTGAAATTTAGAAAGAGGTTGCCATCCGGTGTGCTGCCGCTCTGATCAACGAATTTGCCGATAAATATCCCCCTGCCATCAAATGTTTTCAAGAAGACCTCGGAAAGCTGCCTGCGCATATCGATTTTCCGGCTGGTCATCACAAATATATTCGCACCACCAATCTTCTGGAGCGAGCATTTGTTGAACAGAACGACAGACCAAAGTGATCCCGATCCCGCGCTTTCTGGATGAAAAAAGTTGTTTAAAACTGGTCTATGCCTCTTTGATTCAGTCAGCCAAAGCCGGCGACGCGTCTCAATGGTGAATATAACCTGGTTTTGTTAAAGAACATTAGAAAGCTTTATGGATTCAAAGCGTGAAATTAGCATAACTTTACTAAAGTTAATCAAGTAGAAGACGTTATAATAAAAGATGTCGGATAGTCTATTAGTTAGCCTGAACTAAGGCACAATCAAAAGTATAACGGACTCGGTTTTTTGAAGAGCAAAAGACGTTATAATGCACTTAAAATTGTTGATTTTAATATCTACACAAGTACTTTGCCAATACGCTTATTTGTGTGCTCAATCAAATAACAACGAGACTATACCTCCTGACGCATTAGAGATAGATTCTGAACCCCAGGGAGCAATGGTGAGAATTTCAGGTAAATATATTTTTATTGGCAGAACTCCTTTTGTAGTCCCGTATTCTCTTTATGGAAGATACAAGATCCAGGCAAAGAAAGATGGATATGAAGATGCAAGTCGCACAGTTAATTTCTTCGGGGATAAAAACCCTAAAATAACTTTTTACCTCTCTAAGAAAACGCGGTTGAAGGCAGCTATGAGATCTACCCTGTTACCTGGGTGGGGACAATTTTATGGACAAGGTAAAATTAAAAGTCTTGTTGTTATTATGGGACAAACCGCTCTTGGAATTAAAAC
>JADFPY010000392.1 GCA_022562085.1 candidate division KSB1 bacterium
GCGTGGGAAAGTCGCTGTGATTTTATAAACTTTTAAAGTAAGACGATGCGACTTCGCCCAAACCTGTCGTTTTCTAAAGTCTCACATGGTTTTTTAGCCATCAGCTTTGAATATGGTTTCTTTAGCTGACAGCTGAAAGCTGAAAGCTGAATATTAATACGAATGTCAGGCAAGTGTGTAAATCCCACCGAGTGGCATAGTTACAAGATAGGCTGCCGCGATATCATGCTCAAGGAATTTTTCAGTTTTTCCTAAGTTAGACTTGCCGGGAAAAGGGAGAATTTGTATCTTAAATTATTTGAGCGTTTAACAGGATTGAAATGAAATCAGCAATCGAAGACCATAAAGAAAATCCAAATTTAATCGTCCTGTTTGACGGCGTTTGTGCCCTTTGTGATCGGACGGTTCAGTTTCTACTCAAAAGAGACAAACAAGGTGTCCTGAAATTCGCCCCGTTACAAGGACCAACTGCTGCGGCAATTCTGAAACGGCATCCGGAAATTGAGGATAATACACGGAGTGTAATTTTTGTGCAAAATTATGATACTGCCAGGGAATTTATCTCAGTTAGATCTCAGGCGATCCTCGATTGTGTATCAACTCTCGGTGGTGTTTGGCGAGTTGCCTCGGGACTGAGAATTGTTCCGCTTTTTCTGAGGGATGGGTTTTATAATTTTATTGCCCGGAAGCGTTATCGTTGGTTTGGAAAATATGAGGAGTGCATTGTGCCGCCACCAGAGATGAAGGAGAGGTTTATGGAGTAGGGGTTTAGCCTTCAGCAGTCAGCTTTCAGCGGTCAGCAAATAATTATGATCCGCTTCTGAGCGTCTTTATGAAAGATGTGAGCATTTTTTTAATTTCTACAATCTCCTCATTTAGCTCATTGTACTGAATGTTTTCTATGAAATCAAGACTGTTGGCCAGCATGAACAAATATTCTACCTCCGAGGCTGAACCCATTGCAATTTGAAGAAATCGTGCGAAATCCAGGTCGGTTTCCCTACCACACCCTTCTGCAATATTAGTTGGAATGGAAGCACACGCCCGTCTAATTTGACTGGTTAAACTATAAAGTTCTTCGCGTGGAAAAGTTGCGGTGATTTCATAAACTTTTAAAGTCAGACGATGAGACTTTACCCAAACCTGTTGTTTTCTAAAATCTCTCATGGTTTTTTAGCCATCAGTTATAAGCTTTTGAACGGTTCTGTTGAGACTGTCGAAAAAGGTCAGATTCAACACAAAATAGTAGCAATTGTGTAAGCAGTTTTATACATTAACTATTAGTATTCACTGATAGTTAGAGGCGATAATGGCTAAGTATAAACCTTACAATTATGACCAGATGGTCATGATTCCCATCACGCTGAAAGAACAACTAGAACCGGGAACCATAGAATACGCCATCCACGAATTAGTCGAGAAGAAAATCGACCTGTCGGTTTTCGAGAACCGCTTTAAGAACGACGACACCGGCGCATCCGCCTTCGACCCCAAAATCCTGCTTCAAATCGTTCTGTTTGCCTACTCAAGAGGCATTATCGGTTCCCGTCCTATCGAACGGGCTTGCCGTGAGAATATCATCTTCATGGCCCTGGGCTGCGGCTTTCAACCCGACCACAGCACCATCGCCCATTTTGTCTCTTCGATGAAAGAGGAAATCGAATCGATTTTCTGCAACATCCTGCTGGTGTGTGAGGAGCTGAATCTTTTGGGCGGCACCCATTTCTCCCTGGATGGACTCAAGCTGCCCTCAAATGCCTCGAAAGAATGGAGCGGCACATTTAAGGAGTTGCAGAAGAAACGGGATAAACTGCGAGAGAAGTTAAACGAAGTTCTCTCTGAGCATATCCACACAGACGAGACCTCCGAATCCGATAGCCAGAGACGCGAGAAGCAAAAGAAACGCCTCGCACGCCAGGTAGAGCGTCTGGACGAATTTCTAAAGAACAATACGCCCAAAGCCGGCAAGAGCAAAGCCGAGATTCAGAGCAATGTCACCGACAATGAGTCGGCGAAGATGCCGACCTCCCACGGCGTCATTCAAGGCTACAATGCCCAGGCTTTAGTCGACGACAAGCATCAAATAATCGTCAATGCAGAGACCATGGGCAATGGCCAGGACCATGATAATCTCAAACCGATGCTTGAAGGCGCCAAAAAGAACATGCAAGCCATCGGCAAAAAGGAAGATTATTTTACAGGCAAGCAGTTGAGCGCCGACTGCAACTATCATAACAAAGACAATATGGCCATTTGCGATACAGAAAAAATCGACGCCTATATTCCCGACCCGCAGTTCCGCAAAAGGGATGTGCGCTTTTCTGAACGGGACAGATTTAAAGACGGAATTAATCCCAGGAAGAAAGTTAAGAAAAAAACTATTAGTAAGCAAAATAGATTCGCCCTTGAAGATTTCATCTACGATGAACAGAACAAATCTTATATTTGTCCCAACAAAAAAGTTTTGAAACGCCATGCCCATGCGCACCGAATTCGTAATCTTATCTATGATATTTATCGGGCCCGGGAAACCGATTGTGCGGTCTGTCCATTCCGACAGAAATGCTTGAGCAAGAAAACCACCAAACGCAGACACTTAGTGATTCCTTTAGAACGGGTTGAGGAAGTCCAAAAGAAGTTTAGCTTGGTAGAGGCGATGAAACAGAAGATAGATACACACGAGGGCCGGCGTATCTATAGCAGACGCCTAGCCATCGTGGAACCGGTGTTTGCCAATATCCGTGCTCAGAAGCGGCTGGACCGGTTTACTTTACGGACCAAGGAAAAGGTCAATATTCAGTGGATGTTATTTGCACTGGTGCACAACATTGAGAAGATAGCGCACTATGGCAGGGCGTATTAGGGCAAAAGAGGTAGAACTCAGCCCTGGCCCAACCCGACTTTTCCGGGCAAACCGCTTCTAAAGCTGAACAAAAAGTAGCGGGAACAAAACCAAAATCTGAAAAATATGAACTCAAAAACAAAATGGCCAATTGCATCCTCGGTTTTTCGACAATCTCGTTAGCTGAAATATAAAGGAATCAATAATCATGAAATTAAAATATATTTTAATCTATGGAAATTTAATATTCGTCCTTAATGTGACTGCACAAATCAATTCGGCAGATCAAGTTAGGATTGATAGTCTTTTCGAGCAGTGGAATAATAAGGACTCTCCCGGGGCAGCAATAGGAATTATAGAAAAGGGAAAATTAATCTATACCAGAGGTTACGGTATAGCTGACTTAGAGCATGGCATCCCTATTACAGCCTCTTCAGTTTTTTATCTTGGTTCTGTATCCAAGCAGTTTGTGACGATGTGTATCCTTTTGTTGGAAGAACAAGGAAAACTGAACCTGGATGATGAGATTCAACTTTACCTACCGGATTTTCCAAAATACCAGGCTCCTCTCACGATTAGACATTTTATTCACCATACCAGTGGAGTCCGAGATAATCTTACACTCTGGGAACTTGCTGGGAATGATTTACTTGATCATATAGACGATGATGCCATTTACCAATTGATTAAGCGCCAAAAGATTTTGAATTTTACACCCGGAGACAAATACCTTTATAGCAATTCATGCTACTTTATGCTGGCGATGATCGTAGAAAAAGCTTCAGATCTGCCTATAAAAGAGTTTGCTGACAAGAACATTTTTATTCCGCTTGGCATGGAAAACAGTCATTTTCATGACAACCATTATCATATAATAAAAAATCGTGTCTTCAGCTATTCCCGTGTCGATGGTGGTTACAACAACCTCATTATGCGTTTTGACCTGGTTGGTTCTGGCGGCTTGTATTCTCGCCGTGGCTTGCCAGACAGTTGAAGGCGGCAAGACCCTAACCTTCGACAGCCTCCTTAAGAAACCGAAGACCCGGGATGGTATTTTGGTACTGCCGCAGGGACGGACGGGGCCGTTCCCAGCCGTGATCCTCGTCCACGGTACGGCCGGTCCCGATGACCGGTACAGCTTCCACCGCCCGGCCCTG
>JADFPY010000393.1 GCA_022562085.1 candidate division KSB1 bacterium
TCAAAGATCAGGGCACTTATCATATGTGGTATGTCCGAGGATATATTATACCCCCCTCTTTTTCTTTCCGAATCGGATACGCTACTTCTTCTGATGGAATTAATTGGACTAATGTGCCAGGATCGGGATTTGATGGGGCAGTATTGGATTTTGGCAATTCTGGAATGTTTGACGAAACGATGGTTGCCTGGCCAGCAGTGATCAAATCTGAACAGGGATTTGAAATGTGGTATTTTGGATTAGATAACTTAAATGTAGCGCGCTTGGGCTATGCTATTTCATCTGATGGTGTCAATTGGGTACGAATTGGAGGCAACGGTACTAAAGGAGCTTCTATCGATGAAGCCCATTTTGCATCTGTTTGCAAACAAGGTGATCTCTATCAAATGTGGTATGGCGTTGAGGGTGGCGATATTGTGAATTATGCGACTTCTCTTAAGGCTACGGATGTCGAGGTGATGAACAATATACCCAAAACCTATGCACTCCATCAAAATTATCCCAATCCGTTTAATCCTTCCACAACGATTGAGTACGGTTTGCCAATTTCTTCAAAAGTGAGGATTGTTATTTACGATGTTTTAGGACGAGAGGTTATTCGTCTAATTGATTCAGAACATTCAGCAGGTTTTTATTCAGTAATTTGGGATGGAAAGAATCGTACGGGAAATCTTGTTGCAAGCGGCATATACATTTATCGAATAGTTGCAGAGGATGTAAAAGGCGAACAAAAATTTTTGAGAATAAAGAAACTTCTATTATTGAAATGATAAAAGCACATAACAAAAAAATGGAGTTGACGCAAAGGGCGGGGTCGTGATTTTCAGTCAGTGCCCCGCTCGAAGTTTTTGGTAATTTGAAATGTAGTAATATCACACCTTTGCGCAACTCATTTTAGCCGTTAGGTCTCAAGTGCCATGACATCGTGCACTGATTTTAGTGCCACCACATCGTGCACTGTTGTTTGGATAAAACCCCTATGGTGGTGACGGAAGTAACCCGTAGGGTTACTGAAGTTCCCACCATAGGGGAAGCGATTCAAAACATTTTATAATTGATTTCGTCCACCAGCATTTTATCAAGATAGAGTTTTAACTTTTGTTCTTTGACATCGATTGTGGCGATGACGTATTCGTAAAGCGTTTCTGGCGGTACGCGAAATTTTTCTCCGAAGATATCGAGCAGGCCATCGCTGCGAATGTATCGGACCACATGATATTTGCCACTCTCAGGCTTTTTCAATGGATGACGTGGCGCCTGCTCTTCGGATGGAAAATGTAACGTTTTATTCGCTATCGCCAGAGCTTCGAGGGGCGTCCGTCCACCTAATTTGCTGTATCGGTAGCGGCGGTTGTGCTTTCGTTCGTAGATGAGTGACTGCAGGTGCAATTCCGTTTCTCCTGCGATATGAATACGTCCGAGAAATTTTTGCCGATAATGATCGTTGAATTTCTCAACCACGCCATTGCGCCAGGGCTCGCCTTTGGGAATGAACCACGGCTCAATGCCATTGAGCAGGCAAAGTCGAATCAAGGCTCCCATACCGCGAGGATGCGCTGGGCTTCCGTAAAACACCATTTCATTGTCAACTTGCAGATGTTCAGGCATGCCCAGGCGTTGCCAAATCGCCCACAGTGCATCAACGGTTGGCTGACAACTCCGTTCCAAAAGCGGCTCGACACCACAACGACCAGTGGCTAAATCAACGGTATTGAGGCTATAAAAACGCAACGGTTCGCTGAGATAACACGGCCCAAGAAAGTCCACTTGATGCACGCGATTGACGCATGTTCCTAAAAGAGCCGGATATTTTTTCCCTTTTGGCTCGTAGCGACCTGTTCGACCATGCGTCAAATCATGGCGGCTCAAAATACGGTTGATGGTTCGCAGAGATGGCAAAGGCTCAACGCCCATGTCTTCCAATTCCCAGAGGATCGTCTGGGCACCACAAAAAAGCCCTTTGTTATAAAGACTTGAGCGAACCAATTTCACTACTTGCTCGACTTCATCTGGAATGCGTCCAGGATTGGTTTGTGGGCGTTTCGATTTTTCCTCAAACCAATCCGGCGCACCGGATTGATAACGAGCAAGCCATTTAAAAAACCAGCGGCGAGAACGTCTTAGAGATGAACAAATCTTCTCAACGCTTTCTCCGGAAAGATAGCGTTCGATTGCAGTTTGTCTCTTACGTTCCTCTTTTTTTTGACATTAAAACCTCCTTTCAATTTGATGAAAAGAGGTACATAATTTTTGTAAAAAAACATAAACAAAAATGATAAGTGCACGATCTCTTGGCACTTATTTTAGTGCACGATGTCATGGCACTTGTCAAGTAATACGTAACCGTATTTATGAAACTGTGTACTTAGCTTTACCGTCGGCTACTTAATGAAAAAGTGAAGGTGATTTGGCGTGTTACAGAATTTAAGCGGCGAAGAATAAACGTTAAATCATTTCCGACTAGTGGAGCGTTTTCGAAATAACGTTGCATGGGTCGGTGTGATGTGTTCAGGTGTTAGAAGTGTTAGAGTGTTAAAGTCTATTCTTCCTAAGTTATTTTATTTTAGATACTTGGATC
This sequence comes from candidate division KSB1 bacterium, assembly GCA_022562085.1. Lineage (NCBI taxonomy): Bacteria > Pseudomonadati > Candidatus Zhuqueibacterota bacterium. The sequence continues at coordinate 2,579 of JADFPY010000393.1, forward strand.
CCTCAACACCTTTAACACCTTTTTCTCGAAGAAGCTGCACGCTATATTAACATGCATAAAAATATGCTGTTGAAGTTCGAAAAAAGGCTGGAACAGACTTTTTTATTTTCCCAATTGCCGCTCCAAAAGGTATGATGTTTTGGATTTAGACCGGGATGATTGAACGCATCAAAAATGGTGAGATTACCGCGTGAATTCCGAGCCTAAAAAATAGTCTTGCTTTTCAAAAAAAAAATCTTTTAATTCCGGCATGGCAATTGAATCTAAGAGACTAAAAAACGGCCAGTGGTCGCATACCATTCGCTTGCAACATAACAAATAAACAATAAATTAGCCACCGTAGCTCAGATGGTAGAGCAACTGATTCGTAATCAGTAGGTCAGCGGTTCGACTCCGCTCGGTGGCTCAATATTTACAACAACTTACAGTCTCCCAAAATCCCCAAATTCTTTGCGACCACGTGCGACCAATTGAATTATTGGCAATGTTCAATAATTGGAGGTCGTATTATTATGAAGAAAAGAAGTATTCATGCTATATTTCTATCATTGGTGCTGCTTGCATCATCTAATTTGTGTGGACTTGCAGCTGCTACTGCATCTTTTTCAGCTCAACATCGGGTATCCTCAAAATCATCTTGTCATACTCCTTCTTCATCTAATAGCGAATCACCGGTACCCTGCCACAAGGGTAATCTCTGCTGTCACAGCTTAGTTGCATTACAACCGGTAAATCTTAATCTTAACAATGAATTTTTATTTAGTGCAATAAATGAACTCCCATTTCGTTCAGACACCTTCCTGTATCAGCCAATGGTTATCATTACAGAACATCCATCATACTTGGCTGAGGCACCACCGCATTATCATTCTCCTGCTGAATACTTGCGTCTATCCGTTCCTGATCGGGCACCACCCCGTATTTCCTAAATAGCATTCTTTGGTAAACAGCTAAGAATTACAACACGCTTCTTAGTTATTTTGTTTACCAAATCAACCGGGTTTTTGTTTTCTATACATTTTAAGGAGGGGTATCCAATGAAGATCAAAATTCATAAAGTTAAGGTTATGGTAATGCTGGTAGCGATTCTTTGCTATGCACCCAGTTTGCTAGCGGGGGAACATGGTGGGCAAGAACATGCGGGTCATGATCATGGTAGCCAGGAGCATGGGGGGCACGACCACGATGCACACGAACATGGGGGGAAAGAGCAAGCGCAGGAGGAAACTTCCTTGGAAACCCTAAAACGCATTGGAGCAAATCCAACGATAGATAACGATGGGATTATCAATCTCAATAACAAAATCTGCCTTGTAACGGATGAGGAAGTCAGCGGTAAGCATTCTGTCACGGTTGATGGTGTTGTCTACAGTACATGCTGCAAGCAGTGCA
>JADFPY010000394.1 GCA_022562085.1 candidate division KSB1 bacterium
AAAAGAAATCTAGCCATTTGGACGTGCGCCGTACTGCTTCTGGCATCAATGCTATTTGTAGCAATCTTTTTCTGGCCATTTTCCGAGAAAACAAATGCTCATGCTTCCATTGCCGTTCTGCCGTTTGTTGACATGAGTCGAGAAAAGGATCAAGAGTACTTCTGTGATGGCATGACCGAAGAGTTACTCACCAAGCTGTCGAAATTAAGTGATCTAAAAGTGATCGCCAGAACCTCTGTGATGCGTTACAAAAATACTGACAAAAGTATAAAAGAGATTGGCGATGCCCTGGGTGTTTCAACTATCCTGGAAGGCAGTATTCGCAAAGAGGGGGACAATATCCGCGTTGCGACTAAACTGATCAACGTGGAAGACGAATCACCCATATGGTCTGAGGACTACAATAGAAAAATGACCGGCATATTTGAGTTGCAATCCGAGGTCGCCGGTGCTATTGCCGATGCATTACAATTAAAACTTACACTTAGTGGGATCGCAGAGTTTAAAGCAGCCCAGCCCAAGAATGTGGAGGCGTACGAATATTACCTGAAAGGGATGTATCAGTTAAATAGAAGATATATTATTTCCGAACTTGAGAGAGCTGTACAAAACGCATTAGACATGTTTAATAAAGCCATTGAAATTGACTCGAGTTACGCGCTGGCATATGTGGGTCGTGGCAGAGCCTACCGCTATAAAGGTGAGACCAGCGGCTTTCAGGACGAGGCTGTATTCGCGCTGATGAAAGAGAATTATGAACTTGCCTTGCAGTTAGATCCCAATTCTGCCGAAGCACATGCTGGTGTCGGCATTGTGTACGCTATAAAAAGTGACTTCGACAATGCCTATCAGAGCCTCAAAAAGAGCATGACGCTGAATCCAAACGTCACAGAGATTAACTTTGATGCGGCAATGTTACTCAGAAGCAGAGGTTTGTTTCAGCATAGCATGAGATGTTTAGCGAAAGCGAAAGAGCTGGATCCTTTCTGGGTGGCAACCTATACCAATTTAGCGCAAGATCTTATACATATCGGTCAGTATGATGAGGTTCCTCTTCTTCTGGAAAAAGCAAAAGAACTTGAGCCGGAATTCGTTCCGATTCACGGCATGGAGGCTCAACTTGCAATCATTTTGAAAAAATATGATGAAGCTGAGGATATCATTGCTCAGGCAGATAGAATCCATCCCGGCAGGATTGCTCTGGAGAAAGCACTATTGTTTGCTGCCAGAGGTGAGAAAGAAAAAGCGCTCGCTTTCAGTTCCCACCCTTGGTTTTTTATGGTTGTTGGAGAGGTGTACGCACTGTTAGGTATGAAAGATGAAGCCATTGAAGAGATAATTAAGGCAACTAATCAAGGTCGAAGTCACTACTACTACTTAAATTTGATAAGTAATCCCTTATTACGCAACCTGGAAGGTGAACCGAGATTTCTAAAGTTTGTGCAAGAACAAAAGAGTAAACATAAAGAATATTTACAGCAGTACGGGGATTTGGTGGCAGGATAGTGAAGATAAATTTTGTTAAATTGTGATTTTTAGACGCTTGATATAAACCAGGGTATAACACCGGTTTGCACTGGATTACGGCGCACATACGTAAATTCTGAGTTTCGTGAATTATCAAAGTTATTTGCTACAAGCATGTTTTTGTGCTCTTAAATCCCGCAACCAGTGAAACCAATAGTTATCCTCCCAAGAATGATTGTTGCCGATTGTCCATGAATCGCGTTGCCCCGATATTGGGTCAAGGGAGGTTATATCTTCTGTGACCGGGATTCGGTATGTTCCACCTGATTTGACTGTGGTCAATGGTTCGTCGGAATTACTGCAAGAGAGGATGAGGTGCAACAACTAAAACAACTGCTGCTGTTTTAGACACACCATTCAAACGGGTCGGCTCAACGCTGTGGTTAATTCTCCGTAAGAAAAATTTTGAGTACCTGGCCTGGCCTGATGATGTCGGGATCTTCGATAGTATCCTGATTCGCCAAGAAAATATCTTTGAATTTCATCGGATCCCCGTAAAATTTTCTGGCAATTTTATAGAGCCAGTCTCCCTTTTTCACCCTGTAAAAGACAGGCGTCCCTCTTGGAATCGTAATCAACAGCTTCTGACCTGGCTCAATTTTATCCGGATTATTAATGAGAAGGGGATTGTCTTCTATAATTTTTGCATAGGCCATGGGATCCCCGTAAAAAATTTCGGCAATTTTAGACAGCCAGTCATTAGGCTGCACTGTATAAACCACAGTTTCCCTTGTTCTATCCGGCCCAGGCGGAATATCCTCCTCCGGGGTCATCGCATTTTCTTCCACTTTGTGAGCCTGTTCTTGCTCCATTAATGACTGCAAAGTTTGCATATTCAATTCCTGATCAGTCGATTCAACAATGCCCTCTGTTTCTTCTTCACCATTGGTCTTGGCAACTTCAACATACAAAGAGTCGAATTCAGGAAAATCCTCAGTCATGAACGGTTCCCCCTGGTTTGAGTGACGATCAAAGTGATAAATAAAGCCCAGACCCAGGTTGAGATAACCATCTTTGCGAGCGCCTTCGAGCCCGCCATCGAAACCATCGCCGCTGGTATACCGAAAATCAGCCGTAACGTTGACAGCTAGAAAATCTGAAGCGAAAAATTCCGTGCCTGCGCCTAAAGCTACGTAACCATCCCAGAAACTAAAGCTGGCAAGGGGGCTGACTTCAAAAAGATACTTGAATTTGCCAAAGTTAAGAGCGCCAATTCCAAAGTAGACGTAAGGTTGGTAAATTTGAGATGTAAGAAACGTATAGCCTGCTTTGGCACCAAGATTTAGCATATCGGTATGCAGGGAGGTGCCATTGGTTTGGGTCGAAAGTCTAAGAAATCCCAATTCAGACTCTAAGAAAAGGGCAGGTTTTAAGCGATACCGCAGAAGTAAATTCCCGCCGCTTAGCCCTAAACTACCACTTCGTGTATCGCCATAAAGTTTATGCGCGTTTATGTTAAATCCCAGTCCGAGTTTATCTTTTATTCCGCCAGACAAGTGACTCACAGTCATTGCGGCGACCAGAAAAATAAATATCGAAAGCCGTTTCATAACGTAACCTCATTTTAAGTAAACAACCTTCATTTTGGCGCTATTGATTATCGCCAGCGATGTTTGAATACTTAACATCAAGACTATATTATGAATGAATCTTAAAAAGACAATCTTGCAGGAGGGGGTGAAGCTTGCCGCTTTGGTTTGCTATGTTTTCAAATATCTGACTCTGTACCTCAAGTATTGAGTCATCAAAGATTTTGAATTTCCTATAACTCTTAATAGTGGAGCTTGAAGGTTAGCATCTCGTTATCCTCCATTAATCCCTTATTGAATTTATCAAAAATTCTTCAGATGTAAAGCCATGGCGTGCTTCATAGACGTTCAGGCGTTTCGCTAAATGAACAATTGCATCCACTGGCAAGTCGTAACTTATGGTGTGCTTTTGCATAAATTACCTTGCAGGGTTGATACTTTTAAAAAATATACTATATTTTTTAAAATATGCGAGCTGTTAAGGAATCATATTTTGGGGGTGAGAACTAAATGATCGGCAAAACCATCTCCCACTACACCCCGTGAGATAAAGAACAGAAGAAGCGGTTCATCGAAAAATGACCGGAGAAAATTGTCTGGTGTCGAAGTCAATAAAAAAACTATCTAACGGGGTAAAAATCACTGAAAGGCGCATTGAAAGGAATCTGAAATGAATCGCACTTTAAAACGTTTTTTTGTTATCTTTAGCGTGGTAATGACAGGTTGTTCCAGTGACTTCCCTGTAACAGCAGACCTGGTACTCATAAATGCTAAAATCTGGACGGTTGACAAAACCACGCCCCAGGCGGAGGCGGTTGCGATATGGCAAGAGAAAATTCTGGCAGTCGGCGGTACAGCCGAACTTAGAAGTCTTATTGGTCCTG
>JADFPY010000395.1 GCA_022562085.1 candidate division KSB1 bacterium
CCTTTTGGTCCAGGTTGCTCGATCTCGACCGGGGGAAGGGGATCGGTTGTGGGGGATTGGGCTGTTTTTCGGATTCTACTTTGGGTGGAAAATGCGGAATAAGCGGAATTTGCTACTTTAAGACATAAAATTAGTACATTCCTGGTATTCATGCTATTAAAGTTCTTGCATCAATCAAACCCAATTTAAAAACAGGGAAGACATTATCCGGATTTTCTGGAAGTGCATTCCCGCTCAATTGCAGGAGAGTATTTATTATGGCAGTAGGAACGGTAAAATGGTTTAACGATAGCAAGGGTTATGGATTCATTGAATCCGACGGCAAAGATCTCTTTGTTCATTTCTCAGAAATTCAAGGGGATGATGGCTTTAAGACTCTTGCAGAGGGCCAGACGGTCGAGTTCGAAGAAGGGGTGGGCCAGAAAGGTCCGCAGGCCACCAAGGTGGTACCCAAATAAGAACCTCCGGACATTATTCGGCAGAGCTTTGACTCTGCCGGAGTCCTCTCAGTACCATATTTAAGTAAAAGGGCTTGGCCATTTGGCCGGGCCCTTTTTCTTTAAAAGCTAGCTGGTTCCAAAATAGTCCCAAAGTTCTCAAGATTCTGGGGAAATGCCTGGGTTTTGCCCCTTTTAAGAAACTCAATTCAGGTGGCTCTTAGATGGTCGTTTGGAGGCATAAGGAGACCCTTAACTTTAAGACTGGTCCGCAAAAAATGCCGGTTCTAAAGCTTGCCATGATATCTCCAAACCAATACTATTAAATACCTAATTTAACCAGGAGGTTCCTAACATGTTCTATAAAAAGATAACCGTGTTATTGACAGCGCTTTTGCTGGGTATCAGCTTATCGGCCTGTGGTGAGAATTACAGTAAAGACAAAAAGGCGGATGAGAAGCCGGAGACCACTACGGAGACAGAGACGCCAACAGGGGAAACAACTCAACCCGAGAAAAGCACTACAGAATAAAAAAACCGGGGCCTCCCGAAGGAAACCCCGGCGTGGGTTAACTAATTCATGCCCTGGGTGGCGGGGTGTCAATAGGGCGTTGGAAATAGTGTAGAATAGAGTTAGTTTTCCATTCACCAAAGGTAAAAAAAATGGGGAAGGTAATAGAGCAGTGTGATTTGTGTGGAGATTCATTCCAATACGGAACGCTACGGTATGATGGGCAATATCTCCCTCATTATGAAATGTTTCTTTGCGAAGGATGCTATAAGGGGAATTGGGATGGGTTCGCGCCCCATCATGAGAATAAGTTCATTGCGCATTTACAGAGCAAGGGGATTCCATTGCCCGAGCGCAACGATGAAGGGTGTTACCCTCGTTAACCCCAAAATCTTCCCCATCCACCAGAAATCGGCTCTCTGAGAAGGCCGCTGTTGGCCGATCTCGGAACTTCATTATCTTTTGATGATTGTCGGCTTCCGGGAAGCAGACACTCAAGATTTAATGATTAACAGCCACTAACGACCCAAAGCGGACATTGAATATTTGAAGTTCGCCAGCCTCTCACGCCGGAAACAGGGGTTTGATTCCCCTTGGGGCTACTTCCCTCGCGTGCAGGGTCAATGCTACCTTTAATTGTTAAGCCGCCACGTGGGCATTGCTATCTGTGAACTGCTTAATGACAAAAGGAGAAGTCATTGTTGCGAGAAGACCGCTATAATCCAAACTAAACCTTATTTCATCTCCGACCTCCAAATTGTGATTCTCTCCATCGAGAATTATATGATCACAGCTAGAACCTATCATTTTTAGCTTGTTATTAGATTTCAAATTTGATACTTGAACGTCCTGCCTGCCTAAAGCAATTATCACTCTTTGATGATCACCTCGATCCAGAAAGCCAGGAACATTGCCAAAAGCATCTTGGCAAATTTCTCCAAGTGGAACAGATGCCTTTCTCTTAGACTCGATAACTTCAGCAATAAGTTGAAATGCGCCCGTATGCAAACCAGGAATTACTTTTCGACCTACAGTTTCGCAACCTAAAAGAATTGATTCCCCCAAACGGAGATTATTAACCCTACCAACGTCCTGAGAAGATTTGAACCACTCAAAGTTTGCTGAATTTCCACCTGAAATAATTTCCAGATCAAAGTGAAACTCTTTTTCTAATAAATCAACCAATTCGGAGAGTTCTCGCATGTTTTTATCATCAGGTTTAATTCCCCCGTAGCAGGCCAAATTACAGCCAATGCCAATTATTTTTATATGGGGCAGAGAAAGGGTTTTCCTGACTAATTGAGGTAGATCACAAGGTAGTATCCCTTCACGTAAATCGCCTAACTCAACCATAATAATTACCTGATGAATTTTATTCTGCCCTTTCGCATGATAGGAAAGTTTTTTAAGAGTCTCGATCTCAGTATTTAAACTAATGTCTGCATTTTTGACGATAGATTCAGCCTGGCTTAAGGGTGTGCGCAAAAGAACAAATTGAGTTGATATTCCTGCACTTTTCATTTTTTGAATATTTTCAATACGCGAGTCCGCAATAAATTTGACTCCACCCTGAATCATTGCTTTGGCTATGGAGGGCTCTCCAAGTACCGCTTTAGTCACTCCCATTAAGGAAATGCCCTTTTGCATGTATAACTCAGATAGTTTTTTTGTGTTTTCTCGTATTTGGGATAGGGAAATTTCGATTCTAGGCATGGACGATTTAATTTTTATCTTTCAGATGCCTGTCCGCTTGTACTTTTCCATTTATGAGGATTTTATAGTTTTCTCGCGTGATTTTATGTTCCAGCTTTGGGAAATTTTCGCTTAACGCTTGAACAAGTTTTTGGCACCCATAGTTCAAAACATCTGTTGTCGGTAATTGAAACTGCTTCTCATATTCCGCTATAACTTTCAGAATATCTTCGTCTGCCAGGTTTTCATGGCTTAAGGTAATAGCCATCACTCTAGCTTGAGAAATCGCTTCAATCAGTTTAATTTCGCTCTCAACAGTTGGCATTGCCAAATGAGGAAAATCGCAACGGAACTTTCTGGCAGGTGGATGTTGAAGGATAATGCCATCGGGCATGCTTCCTTTCAAGATGCCGAGAGAACTCATAAAAGCGGGATGACTAACGGCACTCTGTCCCTCAACCAAAATGATGTCGGGACTTTCGTTGTCAAACGCTTGAATTACAGAGTTTTCTATTTCACCGATCATAAACTGGGAAATTAGAGCATCGGTCGATACCCCATACCTTGCTCCCTGCATCAAGCTGGTTTGACCTGTCGCGACTAGTACCGACTTTATGCCGTGATTATTTAGGGTCTTGTTGAGTTCCACTGCGGTAGTCATTTTTCCGCAAGCACAATCGGTGCCTAATACGGCGATTACAGGAACATTTACTTTAGATATTTGACCCGTAAAGACATGCAAATCTTTTAATTGCGGAGGTTTTCTGATGTCTTTAATTTGGATATTGTTCTGGGCAGCCATTTTGACAAACTCTGAATCTTCGGAGAAGAATTGATGAAGACCGTTAATGATATCCATTCCTTTTTCCATAGCTTCTAAGATTAGAACCCTTTCTTCGGCGGATATATAAGTATCTAAGGGGGCCTTCCCATAAATGTAACAATTTGGAATTTCTGAAAGTTTACTCAAAGCGTCATCTAAATTGGCAAAAATGGGAATACCCCTCTTTTCTTCCCCTAATTCTTCTCCTGCATCCTTGCCAGCTAATGAACTATCAATAACCCCAACGACTGTATAGATTTCAGAATGCCGAACTAACGCTGCAGCGGTTTTTCCGTCCACTGAGCCAAATTGATTTTCGCAGTAAACTAAGGCCGTTTTTTTCTGGTCAATCTTGCGTTTCTTTTCCACTTCCCGCTGCCGTTTGGCAAACGTAGCTCGATCTTTATTCATGTTAGCCTTTCTTTGCTGAATTTGTATTTAACGTTCACTACGCGATTGTAGTGGCACCGCGG